>JAGQOU010000527.1 GCA_020427145.1 Planctomycetales bacterium
TTGTCCACCGCTCGCATCAGGCCGGTGTTCCCTTCCTGAATCAGGTCCAGGAAACTCAAGCCCCGCTTGCGGTACTTCTTGGCGATCGACACCACCAATCGCAGATTGCCCTCGCTCAGGCCGCGCTTGGCCTGTTGGTAGCGAGAGTAAATCTCGCGCAGCTCGCGGACGCGTCGTTGCAGGCTGCGGGGCGATTCCTGCGTGATGCGCAGGATGTTGCGATACTCGACGATCATCCCCTTGCGCTCGGCCAGGGGACGATTCTCCTTTTTGGAGCGTTCGATGTCGCGCCGCAACTCAACCACGCGACGGTTGAATTCCTCCAGCGTGCCAATCATCGATTCGATGCGCTGGGTGCGCAGACCGAGTTCTTCGACCAGCATCACCGCGCGACGCCGCCCCTTGCCGAGCCGCTCCCAGGCGGCGCGGCGTTGGGCCGCTTTCACGCTCTTGTTGGTGGCGGTGGCGTAGTCCGCGGCGTTGCGTTCCAGCAATTGCTCGAGCGTGGCCAGGTTGTGCGGCAGGCGGCCGAGGATTTGCTCCTTTTCCAGCCGATCGGTCACCGACACCTGCACCGTGCGATCGAACGGCAGTTCGCCGCGATGCACGCGAGACAGCACCTTGAAGGCGGCGCGAATCACATAATCGCACGCCAGCAGTCGCCGCCGAAAGGCGGCGCGGGTCGTCTCGATCCGGCGGGCGAGGTTGATTTCCTGCTGCCGAGTCAGCAGCGGAATCTCGCCCATCTGGGTCAAGTACATGCGCACGGGATCGTCCGACCACGACTCGCTGTCGGGCAGATCGCTTTCGATATCCAGCGAGGCCGGCTCCTCGGCCTTGTCGTCGGAAAGGTTATTGATGCTGAGATCCTCGTCGTCATCGCTCTCATCGTCGATGCTCTTGCCGCCGAGCTCGATGTCGGCTGCGGGAGAATCCTCGTCCAGGTCGTGATCTAAAAGCGCGTCGTACAAGTTCCAAACTCCTGTCTCGATGAAAACAGTCGCCCAAGACGACTCATGCCCTCTGCGGAGCCCGCGCTGCTGCCAATGGCGCCGTCGCCAATACGAGAAATCCTCGCGACTCCAGCGGCCGGACTGACCGACGCCACAGCGTTCGGACAAGATCCACGGCGCGATGCGCGGGAAGGATTCTGCACCGCGTGTTCGCCGCAAAGTTGCGAGGGGGCGCAACAGAGGTGATCACAAGGCTTATCATGACAGAGACGCCAATCCGCTCCCGGGGCGGGGAGTTGCGGGCAATGACTACTAATTCTAACACCACGCGTCCAGGAATCCGCACGCGCCGACCATTTGTAAAAAGATTACGAATGGGTCGCTCGCGCCGCGCCTCGGCAAACTCTTCGCAATGCGAAAGCACATGCTGGCTTTCGCAATGCGTCGTCATGCCGTCACCGGCGTCCTACCGGAGTTCCTGCCAGCACTCGTATTCGATTCGACCTCTCTCCCTAGGGGGTGCGCCGGCCTGCTGCTTGCGCGCACGTCTGCCCGTTGCTGGTTTCCTGAGAGGTTCGATCGCCGCTTCGTCGCTCCTGAGACTCAACCCGCACCGGTCCGCCCATGCGCGGCTCTCGGCGCCAGATTCTCGTCAATCGCACCCGCCGCGTTGCTGACCGCCGACAGCATGACGGAGAGTTGGCTTTGTGGACCTCCGGTCGGCGTACAATGCCGCATCGAGGGCGAGTTCGCACGGCGCTGCTTGGCGACGCAATGCGGACTCGAACAGCTAAGCCTGCGATTCGCTGCCCCGAATCTCAGCCCGATCGTTCGTAGAGTGCTTGCCGATGGTGGCGATGGCCGCCGGGCGGGGAGGGCTCGCCAGCCGGGACCAGTCCCCTGCGGCGGGGACGGAGGCTGCGAGATTCACGCCGGCTGGCCGCTAGGGTGCCTTTTACGACGCAGATAACCGGGGACTGGGGAAGGGGGGAGTGACCAAGCTTCATAATTATAGTCACGGGTGCGGCCGAGTCCAGGAATAATCCGGACAACCGGCGCGTTCAGACCGCCGCCGCCACTGGCGGTTTCCCCGGAGTCGCGTTCCCAAAGTCGGGATGATTTCGGTGGTTGCGCCCTGTCGCCGATGTGGCAGTCGCCAGCCAGACCGCGGGAAATGCAGTACCGCTTCCCCTTTGGCTCGGTGAGTTGCATCACCAAAATGTCCACCAACCTCTGCGCGCTCTGCCCCGTGTTAATGCAACAACTCGGTTTGTTGAGCCTTCGTCGCGTCGACCCACCCGGGCGCAAATCGCCCCGCCGTCGCCAGCCGCCGCACCGCCAGACTCTCCTTGTCGATCACCGCTAGCAGCCGCTTGGTCAGGCCGTCGGCCCGGGCGATGTAAACCGTCTCGGTCTCGGCCAATCGCCAGCGATTCCACCGCTCCAGGCCGCGGTGCTCCCCCATGATCCATGCCAGTCGCGGGTCGTCCTTGCGTACCGGCGTCATGTCGCGGCAAGCCTGGCAGAGCGACTCCTCCAGCGCGGCCCGGCTCACCCGCTGGCCGCATTGGTCGCACACGGCAAATTCCGACCGCAGCGCAGGCCGCCCGGTCACCGGGCATTTCTCGGTGAACTCCGGCAGCACGTGCCGCCCGGTGACGCTGCATGTGACGAGATCCTCGCGCAGCACCCGCCGGCCCGATTGTTGGCAGACGGCCATCTCCTCGGCGGCGTCAATCTCGCCGGAGTCGGTTGCCGCTAGGTGAAAGGTGGCCGTGCCCGATCTGCGGGCCGTCCACGGCTTGGGCTCCAGCAGCCGGGCCCAGCCCGAAAATGCGAGTTCTTCGCTCGACTCGCCGATCTCAAACAGCAGACGGCCTTCGGCGTGGCGCACCCACGCGACGGTGGTCGCCAGCGGATCGATTGCGCGCGCCGAAGGGTCGCGGCGGGTGGAACTCTTCGCAGCGATCCGCCGCCCAGCGCTGGAAAGCGACCGGATCGCGGCCTCATCGATCCGCGGCGTCGGTTTGCCCGCGGCCGCCAGGTCGTTCAGACCCAACCGGCCGACCAACTCCTCGCTCACCGACGAGCCGTCCGGGGCGACGAACACATGCCGCAGCTGGGGGTCGTCCGTGGTGCCGGGAAAGGTGAGCCGCAGAAACGGGTGATCGGTCAGCTGACAGCCAGCCAGCCGAAATTGGCCGCCATCGACCGTGTAGGCGGGAAACAGCTTTGTCGACACGTCGCCGACGCTCATGGGCTGGCCGGCGGGGCGCGCGTGGGCGGCTCCGTCGCGGCCGCGCAGCTTTTCCAACAGCCATGCGCCCAGTAGACTATCCACCGCGAGCGGCTGCTCGTCGCCAGCCGCCGATTCGGCCGGCGCGGCGACGACTTGCTCCCGCCCGCCAAATGCCTCGCGGTCCTCCTCCGCCAATGCAATCACTGTGCGTCCGTCGGCGGCGTCGGTCGCGTCCAGCTCCAGCACGGCGATCGCCCACCGCAGCAGCGACTCGGCCGACTCGCGGTGCGGCGAGTCGGGCACGATGGCGTCGGCGGTGGGGGGCGAAGTGCTCACAAATGTTCCAGGACGGGCCGATACGTGTCCGACAAAGGATGGCGCCGGGGGGACCAAGCGGGGCGATTTCGGCAGCCGCGAATCCCCGCGTTCGCCGCTTGGCGCCGGTCTCTCTATTCTCCCCAGATTGGCCCGGCGTGCGAAGCCCTCTTTTTCAGGGGCGGCTCGGGCAGCCGCAGCTGAAGTTTCGCCATCGCCCGCCTCGATTTCAGCGCCCGCTGCGTCGGATGTCCGTGCGACGCCCGTCAACAGCGGCGCAGCACGTACACCACGTCCTCGGTGGCCGCGGTGACGATCACTTCCGTGTCGACTTCATAGCTAAAATCGTGGATCGCCGCGACCTCGAACTCCGGGACTTCCGCCAGCAACTGCTGCATTTGCGGGGCCGTGTAGGTCCGGAATTTGGTCTCGTCGACGATGCGAAATTGCTCGCTGGGGGTGTACACGTCGAAGCTCATCCCCACCCGCTCGAATCGCCGGCGGCGATTGTGCTCGGCGACCCACAGCCGCGACAGCACGGCCAGATTCCCGCGCCGGGCGGCCCAGCTTTCTTCCTCCAATGGCGGCACGGCCGTGGGCGTCAGATGCAGCCCCAAGACATACAAACCGCCTTTGGTCACCGCATTGGCCATGCAGCGTAAATGCCCCAGCGCCTGCTCCTGCGATCCCAAGTGGCGAAAGCTGTTGATGGTGTTGAACGCGGCGTCGCATTTTTTCTTGAGCGTGAAGTCGCTCATGTCGCCGACGAAAGCCGCCTGGGGAAGTTTGTGTCGCTTCAGCCGCGCGTTGCAGAAGTCGACCATCTGCTCGTTGAGATCGAGCCCCGCGACGTCGTAACCCGCTTTGCCGAAGCGGTAGAGCAATCGCCCGGTGCCGCACGCCGGCTCGAACAGCCGCCGCACGACCCGCGACGTGTACCGCTCGAAGCAATCCTCCAGAAAATCGAACTCGGCCTTCCAGTCGGAGCCGTACACCAGGTCGTAATACTTGGGGAAGTCGTAAAGGTGAGCGTTGCGAATTTCCACGGGCGATCCGGCAGGAGGTGTCATCGGAAGAATGCGACGGGAATGTTGGCGGTCGCGACCAGGCAAATCAGTCCTGGGGATTTTGGCGAAAGACTACGCCGCCTGACTGAGTCAACCGCGCATGGCGATCGCCGCGTCGGCAGCTAGAATAGCCTCATGCCGCGCGATGAACCACCCGCCGCCCCCGACCGTGCGGATGCCGCGCAAGTACCCGACCAGCGCCGATTTCACCGTAACGCCGGCTGGCGTCATCGCAAAATCGGAAAAATCCGGCGAGGCGGCGTCCCATCAGCCTCGCCGCGATTCTCGAAGTATCCTTTCGGTTGGGCGACGAACGGATTGAATCCTCCTCGCGCAGATGATTCGCTTTGATGTTGCAGAAGCCTGCGCAACGGCGACCGAGAGCCGACCCGCCGCCGCGACTCCCGTCCCTGCCGGAGATGAACTCCCCTTGTTGCCTACCCACTCGCCGCCGCCTTGCTGACGACCCCTATGCCGGTACGGGCCGCCGCCTATCGTGTGGGAAAGAAACTCATCGGCGCCGTGCCGTCGTGGGCCCTTCGTGCGCGCCCAATGAGTGTTTTTGAAGTGACTCTCGCCGACCGACAGTCGGGCGCTGCGACGCGAACCTCCGAACACCAAGAGCCGATCGACGGCGAACGCATCGGCTGGGTCGACTCGGCCGAAGAGGCCGTCGCGCTGGGCCCCCTGGCCGCCGAGGTCAATCGCTTGGCATGGAACGACGAGACCTGCCGGGTTGCCGCCGTTTGGAGCCAGGATCAGCCGACCGGATGCCTGTGGGTCGCTCGCGGCGCGTATGAGGAAACGGATCTCGGCCTGCGCATCGAACTGGCCGCGGACGAAGCCTGGCTGTTCGCCGCGGCGGTTGTTCCGTCGCGCCGCCGCGAGGGCGTGTATCGCCGCCTCTTCGATTTCGTGCTGACCGACTTGGCGAGCGCGGGGACGCGCCGCGCGCTGCTGGCCGCCACCTGGGGCAATCGCGCCTCGCGAGTCGCCCACTTGCGGTTTGGCGCAAGGCAAATCGGCGGAATTGCCGCGGTCCGCGCACTGGGCGTCGCCATTTTGCTGCCCCGGGGTGCGGTCCAACGCCGTGGTTCGCCCCTCGCATGCCGGGCGGTCAGCATGCGGGTTGCCTAGGAAATAGGGCAATTGCGGGCCCAAACGGCGGGTCCGCCGGCGTCCGCGGCCCAAGGGCAGCGGGGTGTTAGGATTGTGACGTATGATATTGCTGAAACCGAGGCGGCCGGCTGACGCCGGCTGCATAAGTCATCACGCAATGGGAGATCTAATAGAATGAACGAACTCAACGAAGTCCGCCCCGGCGATCGCATTCAGAAACTGCTCGCCCACGAGTTGCGCCGATTGCACGACTATTGGTGGTGTTTCCTGGCGCTGGGGGCCCTGCTGGTTCTCTGCGGCACGATCGCCATCGTCTATCCGTTCGTCGCGACCGAGGCGGTGGTTGCCGTGCTGGGCGCCATGCTGTTGATCAGCGGCGTCGCCACCGTCATCAGTTCGTTCTGGACTGGGCAGTGGAGCGCGTTCTTGCTACAGATGTTGGTCGGCGTGCTGTACGCGGTCGTCGGCTTGGCGGTCATTGACAAGCCGCTCGCCACCGCCGGCGTGCTGACGCTGTTCATCGGCGCCTTTGCCATCGTCGTCGGCACGGTGCGGGTGATCGCCGCCATGACGATCCGATTCCCCCAATGGGGCTGGGCCTTGCTCAACGGCGCCGTGACCGCCCTGTTCGGCGTGCTCATCTACCGCTTGGTCGGCAAAGAACCGGCCGCCATCCTATGGATCATCGGCCTGATGGTCGGCATCGAACTGCTTCTCAACGGTTGGACCTGGGTCGCCCTGTCGCTGCAGCTCAAGCAGATCGCGCCGCATGCGGAGAAGGAAGACGCCGACGCCACATCGGCGTCGTAATAGACCGGTTGCGCGTAGGGTGCGTGGAGCGAAGCGCTCCACGCACCCCACTGTTTCTAAACGAAGTGGCGGAACTCGTCGCCGTACCAATTGTCGGCGGATCCCCAGTCGAGTGTGTACTCGCCGGCCTTCACAAGCCGGTGAAAAGTGGTTCATGGCCGGTCGCGGACGCGCGGCACGAAACCGTGTTTCAGTGGGTAGACGTAGAGGTGGAGATAAACCACGCACCTACTTCGCATGCACGTTCTTGGCGATCTTCTCCCGGATCTCCCCCTTCAGCTGCTCGATCACCGATTTCTTGTCGGTGTTCGCCAGGATCTGGCTGACCACCTGCTTGGCCGATTGGTCGCCCCAGCTGGCGCCGTGTTGGAAGTAGAACCGGGCCGCTTGTCCCACGATGTAGCTGCCGTAGCCGGCCGCGGCGCCTTGAGGCACGTATGACAGCGCCGTGCTCAGCCCGCCGGTCAGCGCCTTCAGCGCACTGCTCGCCCAGCTGACGACAGCTTCAAAGACCGTGACCAGGCCTGCACTCTTGACGATGGAAAGCGCCAGCGAGTGGGCGTTGGTGCGACTGATGGGAATACCGTAGATGCGTCCCAGCGTGACGATCATCGTCGCGTCGACCGCCATGCCGCCCAGCACGTCGGCCACCGCCACGGGGTTGATCGCCACGGCGAGCGACTTGGTGACCGCAAAGCTCCAGATCACGCGGTTTGCTTCGGTCTCGCGCAGCCGTACCCGCAGGGCGTGCATGCGGTCGGTCTTGTCGGCGGCGAACATCGCGGCGTTGAGCGCCAGCAGGCTCTTGCCGTCGGCGGCCAGCATCTCCAGTATCCGCAGCCGTAGTTCTTCAATCATCGGCGCCGGCTTGCGCCACTCGCTGCGGGTCGAGCCGTTGGCGCTCTCGATGACGTATTCCACTTCGCGCGGGTCGGCCGCCGCGGTGACGATGTTCTCCGGGGCCACGATCTTGGCGAGCCGCGGCCCGCGGAACACGGTCAGCAGGTCGTCGAGCTCCTGCGGCCGGTAAAGGTCCGCCTTGTTGAGCACCAGGAGGAGCGGCTTATGGCTGGCGGCCAGCTCGGTGAGCGCCCGGTACTCGATTTCGTTGAGGTCGCTGTCGGTGACGAACAGCACCAGGTCGGCCCGTTCGGCTGCGGCGTGGGCCATCTCGCCTCGTTTGGCGCCGTCCACCTCATTGAGTCCCGGCGTGTCGACCAGCACGAGTTCGCTGGCGCCAAAGCCCGGCAGCACGTAGCCCGCCGAGGTCCACGAGGCGTGCCACACGTCCTTGGTCCACCCGCCGCGGACGTTCACGGCGGCCTTCTGCTCGCCCAGCAGGGCATTGATCACCGCGCTCTTGCCGGTGCTGATCTCGCCGAACACG
>JAGQOU010000528.1 GCA_020427145.1 Planctomycetales bacterium
AGCGTTCCCGGCGTGACTGCTTCGCGCGGCGTCTGTTCTTCCTTCTTGGCATCCTCGTCCGAATCGCGGCAACCTTGGCAGCCAATAACCAGCGGCAATACGCAAGCCAAAAGTGCTACGACGTGGAATGGCGATCGTCGATATTCAATCCCAGATGTACGCACCTTGCTCATATGGCCAGACATGGAACTCCACAACGCCGAGAGTAGACGCATTGGCAAGGTTGCCATGAGCACCGAGTAGGTGCCGCAAACAATACGTCCCACATTGTGGGCGCGTGGCGAGCAAATTGCTACCAGCCCATGACCATATTCGATTCAATCGCCTTTTGAGCCTGTTCCAGGTCGGAGCCCGTTTCGTGCATGTACAGGCGAATCGCATGCAGCTTGTCGCCGCCAGACTTCGACAGACAGTCGCGCGCCGTATGGCACGGATCAAGCGATCCTGAGATGCCCAGGGCCGATTTGGAGATCACCCAGGTGTCACGGGGTCGCTTCGTCAGCCGAAGCACCGTGTCGCTCGGATATGCGTCGGCGACCACAGCGGACGCCTCGTCGCTATCCTGCGCCCAGGTGATAATAATGTGACTATCCGTTTCAACCTCAAATAGCGGCATGGCACTCTCCTTTCGAACAGGTCACCAAACGGGTGCGGCGTCGCCGGATGCGGCGGCACAGGCAACGGCAGAGCAAATCGCCTACCGAGACGCTCCCCGAGGGTTCAATCTAGATTATGCCGCCGATTCGGGTCAACGGCGGGCAAAAAGCCGCTGTTTTTCGCCGTGCCGAGGTGAGCGGAACCGCCCGCTGGTGCGCGGCCGGGGCGATTTCGGCCCGTGAGCCGGCTGCGACCGGGCTTTCAAGCTTCCACCGGGATGCGGTCGGCGACGGTCTCGTCGGCGTCCGCGACAACGGTGCCGCGCGAACCCGCGACGTGCCGGCGAATGGCGGAGCCGTCGTGCATGTACAGGCAGGCGGACGGTTGAGTCCGGGCCGTATAGAGGGCGGCGTCGGTTCGCGACAGGAGTTTCGCCGCGGGCTCGTCGCTCATCGCCTGCGCCACCCCGCCCCAGGTCGGCAGGCCGAGTTCGGTCGTGACGCGGCGCAACACGCGGTCGCAAAAGACGATGGCGCCCGGCAGTGCGGTTTGGGGCATCAGCACGGCAAACTCGTCGGCCCCGTAGCGCGCCACAAAGTCGGTGTCGCGTGCACACGTTTCGAGGATCCGCGCCACGCGCGCCAACTGCGGAGCCGGCAGCTGCTCGTCGTCGCCGTCGTCTTGGCTGGTCAAGCTCAACGTCGCCACGCTGAACTGCTGGTCCGCCTGGCCGGGGTCGAGCGCCAGCATGGACTCCAGGTGCTCCAACATCGCCTGGCGGTTGTACGCGCCGGTGGCTTCATCGAGTCGGCTCCCCGACAGTGACATCAACGCCGAGGTTTGTTGACGCAAGTCGTCGTAAGCGCTCGATAGCGTGGCCGCGAGCGTTTGGGTGCGATTGAGCAGCAATTGGGCTTGCGCGTGCGCCGCGAGCTCCCCGGGGGCAACGGTCTCCTGCGCAGTGCGATACTCTTCGAGCCGCTGACAAAACACCGAGACGCCCCCCTGGTGGCTGGCCAATTCGCGTCGAATCTGATCGGCCGTGCGCTGAATCTCGATCACCACGCGCTGGGCTTGAGCCAGATCGTCGCTGCCGCTCGTTGGCGCCGACGGATGGGGGGCGCGGCTTCGCCGACCCCACAGAAAGCCAATCAGCGCCACCGCCGCCAGCGCGGTGGTATCCAACAGCATGCCTTGCATCACCATGAGCTCACTCTTCCTGAAACGCGGAGCGGTTCCCGCCCGCCGGACGTCATCGTTCAGCGTTCGAATCGCGAGCTGAAACCGCGCATGCACAAGAACCCGGCGATGGTGGTCACCGCCAGCAGCAGAAACCACTCGTGATAATTGAGCGCATTGAGCCACGCCCAGGAGTTGTGGAAGAACTGGTGGATCCAGTCGCCAATGGCGTCGAAGTAGCTCATGGCGCGCACGACCGCTGCGGTTCGAGGTTGCGGACGACCCGGCGCGGGTCGCCTTCCAACCTAAAGATAGGTCGTCGTCGCGGCGGCGGGGACGGAGCGGGCGCCGGAGTTGGCCGAGGCGCAGTCGTCACGACCCGCACAAGCCAACCGGCGCCGGCGGTACATCACCTGCACTGAACCGCAAGCCGCCGGCAGCGCCATCGCCGCGGCGGTGGCGGCGCGGTCAGACCACCTCAGGCACGACGAAGGGCGCCCGGTATGCGCGGGTCAGATAGGCGTTGGCCTCGTCGTCGCCCGGGAAGGTCTCCGTGGCGGGGTCGAATTCCAACTGGCGGCCCACCCGGTAGGCGATGTTGCCCAGGTGGGCGAGCCCCGCGGAGGTGTGGGCCGTCTCGATGGGCCCGTGCAGCGAGCCGGCGTCCCGGCTGCGTACCGCGGCGAGCCAGTTCTCGAAATGCAGCCGCAGCTCGTTGCCGGCGGAGCGCTTGGGGCCGGGCTCGTTCTTTTGGCCGAAGTAGATTTCGTAGTTGCCGTAGCCCTTCACCACCAGGATGCCCTTGGAGCCGTAGAAGATGTTGCCCACGGTGGCCCCGGCCTCGGAGTTGGTGACCCAGGGGCGCACCTCGAACTGCACCATTTGGTTGGTTTCGGGAAAGTAGTAGTTGGTGGTCAGCTGCTCGGGCGTTTCCTTGTCGTCGTGCCAGAGAAACTTGCCGCCCATGGCGTTGATTCGCGATGGCAGCCCCGCGCCCAAGCCCCACAAGCACATGTCAGTTTCGTGGACGCCCTGGTTGCCGACGTCGCCGTTGCCGTAGTCCCAGTGCCAGTGCCAGTTGTAATGGACGTACCGTTTGCTGAACGGCCGGGCCGCCGCGGGGCCTTGCCACAGGTCCCAATTGAGCGTGGCCGGCGCCGCGGAATCGGGTTGGGTGCCGACCGACGGTCGCCAGCGATAGACGAGCCCGCGGGCCATGTAGACGTCGCCGATCGTGCCGCCGCGCAAGTGTTCGACCGCCTCCTGAATCGCCGGCGAACTGCGCAGCTGCACGCCGTGCTGCACGATGCGATCGTACTTCTTGGCCGCCGCGATCATTTGCCGACCTTCGAACAGATTGTGCGAGCCGGGCTTTTCGACGTACACGTCCTTGCCGGCCTGGCAGGCCCAAATCGTGGCCAGCGAGTGCCAATGATTGGGCGTCGCGACCGTCACCGCCGCCACGTCGTTGCGCTCGTACAGCTTGCGGAGATCGGTCTCCTGCGCGGGCGCCCGGCCGGTCTTTTCTTCGACCCATTTCGCGGCGCGGGCCAGCACTTCCTGATCGGGATCGCACAGGGCGACGACCTCGCAGTCGTCGATGTTCACCAGGTGATCGAGGTGCTCGCGCCCGCGGCCGTTGACCCCGAGCACGGCAACGCCGATGCGGCTGTTGGCATCGGTTCGGGCCGTCGCGGTGGTCGCGGCCGTAGCGGCGCCCGTGGCGGTGGCGGCGAGGGCGCCGGTGGCGGTGTGCAGGAACGAGCGACGGTTGAAATCGGACATGGCGATGATGAGCTGAAATGATGGATGGGAAAACACAGCACGAGCGCTGCCGTCACGCGGACCGCTGGTCCGGCGTCCTCGGGCAACTCAGGCTGGTACTTATTAACGCCCTGGCATTGCCAAAAGTCGCGCCAATTCGGCCGACGGATCGCTCTCACGTCTCGGCGAGCGTGAGCAGTCATACCGCAACGGGCGACGCGGGCGCGGCGCCAGCCCGTGGGAGAACCGGTCGCCGTC
>JAGQOU010000529.1 GCA_020427145.1 Planctomycetales bacterium
CGGCTGCAACAAGAAGCGGCCGTGCACAACGAAGAGTTGGCCGCCCAGCGCGACGCAGCTCTCGCCGCCGCCGAAGCCAGTTTTCCGCCGCAAATCGAGCAGAACGCGGTCGATCGCACGGCCGCCGAACGCGCGAACAACGCCCGATACGAGCAGCGCCGCAACGAAGCCACGGCCGGGCAGCAACAGGCGTTCGACGAACTGGTGCGCCGCTGGAACACCGGATTCCAGGAAGTCCTCGACGAGCTCAACGCGATCCGCGCACGGGCTCACCGGCTTTTCCCCGACTGGCAAAACCTATCGTGGAGCGATTGGCAGCGTCCCACGGAACTGCCGGAGGCGATCTCGGTGGGCGGCTACGAATTGCCGCTGTCGATCGTGAAGCATGGCGCCCCCCGCGACCCCCGGCTGGCGCCGCCAGCCGACAAACTGCCGCTGACTGCCGCGGTGTCGTTGGCCGATCGCCCGCGACTGGTGCTCACCGCCGACGGCCCCGGTCGTCGGGCCGCCGTCGAAGCGTTGCAGTTGGCCATGCTGCGGATGCTCACCACACTGCCGGCCGGCCGGTTGCGGTTCACGCTGATCGATCCCGCGGGTCTCGGCGAGAGTTTTGGTCCGTTCATGCACCTGGCCGATTACGACGAGCAGTTGGCGCCCAAGACCGTGTGGACGGAACCGAAACGCATTGAAGAGCGGCTCGCGCTGATCACCGCCCACATGGAAACGGTGCTGCAAAAGTACCTCCGCAACGAGTTTGCGACCCTCGCCGAGTACAACGCCCAGGCGGGCGAAGTGGCCGAGCCCTACCACGTGATTGTCGTCGCGAACTTCCCCACCGGGATGACCGAGGCGGCGGCGCGGCGACTGACCACCATCGCCGAGGCGGGCGCTCGCTGCGGCGTGTACGTGCTGATGAGCGTCGACCGCAACTCGCGGCTGCCTCACGAGTTCAAACTCGAACCGTTGCTCAACGGTGCGATGCATCTGGACTGGGACCAGGACCACTTCGTGTGGCGGTACCCGCTGTTCGAGAGGTTGCCGCTGACGCTCGATCCGCTGCCGACGCAGGAGAAACTGACCGAAGTGTTGCGGCACGCCGCCCGCGAGTCGCGGGAAGCGAGCCGCGTGGAAGTGGCGTTCGAAAAGGTCGCCCCGGCCCCGGACGCCGTCTGGTCCAGCGACAACGGGCGCGAACTGGCCGTGCCCATCGGTCGTGCCGGCGCCAAAGAATTGCAGGCCTTGCGGCTCGGCCGCGGCACCTCGCAGCACGTGCTTATCAGCGGCAAGACGGGCTCCGGCAAGAGCACCCTGCTGCACGCGCTGATCACCAACGCGGCGTTGCACTACAGTCCCGAGCAGGTGGAGTTTTACCTGGTCGACTTCAAAAAGGGCGTTGAGTTCAAAACCTACGCCACGGCCGCCCTGCCCCATGCGCGGGTCATTGCGATCGAAAGCGAGCGGGAATTCGGCGTCAGCGTGCTGGAGCGGCTCGACGCCGAGTTGCGCCGCCGCGGCGAGCTGTTCCGCGACCGGGGCGTGCAGGATCTGGCCGCGTTCCGCGCCGCCGAGCCGGGCACGCCCATGCCGCGCACGTTGCTGATTGTCGACGAGTTTCAGGAATTGTTCGTCGCCGACGACAAGTTGGCCCAGGATGCGGCGCTGCTGTTGGATCGACTGGTACGGCAGGGTCGTGCGTTCGGCGTGCATGTGATTCTGGGGTCCCAAACTCTGGCCGGCGCCTATTCGCTGGCCCGCAGCACGCTGGGGCAAATGGCGGTGCGGATCGCGCTGGAATGCAGCGACACCGACGCCCACCTGATCCTCAGCGACGAAAATCCCGCGGCGCGCCTGCTCAGCCGCCCGGGCGAGGCGATTTACAACGACCAGAACGGCCTGCCCGCCGGCAACCAGCCGTTCCAGGTGGCGTGGCTGCCCGACGAGCAGCGGCGCGACTACTTGCACGATTTGCGCGAGCGTCCCGCCGCGCTCGCGGAGACGGTCGAACCGACCGTGGTGTTCGAGGGCAACATCCCCGCCGACCCGCGCGACAATCGTCCGCTGGCCGCGGCGCTGGCCGGCGGCGGCAACGTGAGCGAGCCGACCGTCTGGCTGGGGGCCGCGGTGCGCATCGAGCCGCCGACGAGCCTGACCCTGCGGCGGCAAAGCGGCCAAAACGTGGCGATCGTCGGCCACGAGGAATCGTCCGCGCTGGGGATTCTGTCAGCCGCCGCGGCAGCGCTGATCGGCCAGCAGCGCGAACGGGACGCAAAGGTGATCGTGTTTGACGGAGCGCGCCCCGAAAGCGACGACCGCGAAGCGTGGCAGCGCATTGTGGCGGCGCTGGGAGACGGGGTCGAACGAATCCGCCCCCGCGACGCGGCCGGCGTCATCACCGAGTTGGCCGACGACGTGGCCCGTCGCGCCGCCGACGCCGACACGGCGCACCCGCCGCGGTACCTCATCATTCACGATCTGGCTCAGTTCCGCGATCTGCGGCTCACCGAAGACGAGTTCAGCTTCAACTCGGCCGCAAAGCCCGCCAGTCCCGATCGGCGGTTCCGCGATCTGTTGCGAGAAGGGCCGGGCGTGGGCATTCACGTCTTGTTCTGGTGCGATTCTTACAACGCCATGACCCGCGTGATCGATCGACTGACGCTGCGCGAGATCGACTACCGCATCGCCCTGCCGATGAGCGCCGGCGACTCGACCAGTTTCATCGAATCGCCCGCCGGCGGCCGGCTGGGCGAACATCGGGCCATCCTCTACCGCGACGACCTGGGGACGCAGACCAAGTTCCGCCCGTACGGCCAGCCGACGGATGAGCGACTGCAGTGGCTCGCGGCCCAAATCAAACCGCCGACGGAATCCCAGGTGTGACGTTTGCAGGGGTGCTTGCGCGAGGATAAGGTGATGCGGTTTGGACTCCCGGATCTGCTGATTGCCGTGGCCGCGACGCTGCCTGGTTTCCTCGCCGGCGCGTGGGGCGCGGCACGAATTGCGGGGGAACCCTCGCGGCCGCTTCAACTCGTCTGTTCGTGCGGGCTGGGACTTGTTGGTTACCTGGTGCTCACATCGCCCCTTTATCGGTGGCTGAAGTGGCGCCCGCTGCTGTTCCCCCGTTGTCCCCAGTGCCGGCACAAGGATCGTTGTTACTACGCGCCGAGAGAACAGCCCGCGTGGCCTGTCGGGCAAATTCCTTGCGCAAACTGCGGGAAGGAGATTGAGCTGTGGTATGACCAGCCGGGCGAGGCGACCGATACGTCCGACGCGGTGCGATTCCAACTCCTGTGGCCGCGGAGCTTCGGCGGACGTTGGCGGCGGCTCGATTAGCCGGAATTTGGACCGGGGAGATTCCGTCGCCGTCGCTTCCTACGCCCGCGCGAGCTGTTCTGCGTTTGAATCGCGCAGTGCTTCGCAGCGAACCAGGAGAACTGCCAGGTTAGAAAACAGGCCTGAAAGGCCTCGCTACCCAATCCCAGGACGAGCCCTGGGGCGCTGAACCGCGTCACAAATCGCTCGACCGCTGCGGCGTGCGGCTTTCGGCCACTCTCAGCAGAGCGTGATGCACCACGTGCAGCACCGACGGTTTCGGGGGCCGAATCGCGCCGCGGATGAGCTGCAGGGCGCTGACGCCGTTGTCCCAGACGTGGGTCACGGGGTCCTGTTTCTCACTTGTCGGCGGGCCGTGCTTGGCGAGCAGCGCTTCGCGCACGTGATGATAGGCGTCGGTCTCGAACAGCCCGGTAATGCGATAGAGCCGGCCGTCGACGAATTGATAGAGCAGCAGTTCCGTCTTGACCCCGGCGATCGTGGGGACGTCGCTCTCCGAGGGGAGCACGACCCGGGCGTTCACCAATCCCGCGGCGTCGAACCATTTTTCGGTGCGCAGCGCTTCGACCGCTTGCCCGGGCGAGCTGTCGGAGCAGAAAGGCAGTTGAAACGAGCCGACCCGCCGGGCGTACTTCGCCTTGAACTTGCCGAGCGTCGTGCCGAGTCGGTCGCCTTTGAGCTCGAACGGTTGCGGACCGCCCTCCCCTTGCAGCTGGACGCCCCCTTTGGCGTTGCGCAGACCCTGGGTCATGCGGCCGACGTCGCGCAGCACGGCCATCATCTGCGCCTCGGTCATGTCGGGCGAGCCGTAGCAGCGGACGTTTGCCGTGGGATTGCCGCCGACGTTGTAGTCGCCGTCGGCGGGCGTTTCGAACACGACCATCACCGCGCTTTTCTTGCGGCGGGCCACCTCGGCCAGCATATCGGGGGCGGTCGCCCGCCCCAGCGGCAGCGCGCCGGCCTGGTTCATGGACGATGGCGGCGCCGCTGGCGCCGGACTGGCCCCGGCGGCAGGAATCAACACGGCCGCGCCGCACTTGGGACACTTGCCCTGCCGTCCCGCCAAGTCGGCGCGGACCTGCAGCACCGACTGGCAGGCCGTGCATTGAATTTGCAGCATCGACATGGCAACCGTCCTCGCCAAGGAGCCCCAATTGCATTGTAGTCGGAATGCCGGCGGTGCGCCCGCGCCAACTGCCCGGGTTGCGCCCGTCGCCGTGAGCCAATGCCGTTTGGGCGGTCACCGGGCAGGCCGGCAGGAGCAGCCGGCGAGCGGGGCGATGGAAAACGGACGCATTGAGAAGGGAACTGGCGGCCGAGGGTCGCTCCGATTGGCGGGCGCGACGCGGTCCGCGGCGTCGTTCAGCGGCGAGCGTAGCGCGAGATTGGGGAAACTCCTGCCGGAGCGGGGGGCGGGGATTCCAGGCTTCCCGCTATTGTTTCGCCCATCAACGACAACAGCCCCGCCGGGGGATCCCGACGGGGCTGTTGATAAATCTGGCGATACCTACTTTCGCGAGTGCTCTCACTATCATCGGCCCGGAGCGCTTAACTACTGTGTTCGGAATGGGAACAGGTGTTTCCACTACGGTATGTTCGCCAGAAAAAGCGCCTGGGACCTGTCGACCCACAGGCGCTTGACAATTCTGGTATGTCGCAAGAGTGGCTGCGGCTCGCGAGCGAGCCGCGCTTCTGCGGTTCTTGAGAACCGCCTTTGTCCCGGACAAGGGGACAGCGTTGAATAAATGTGGCCAAGCGTTCGACCCATTAGTACCGGTTAGCTGAATGCATTGCTGCACTTACACATCCGGCCTATCAACCTGATCGTCTTTCAGGGGGCTTTCGGCTATTAGCCTACGAAACCTCATCTTGGAGCGGGCTTCACGCTTAGATGCTTTCAGCGTTTATCCGTTCCG
>JAGQOU010000530.1 GCA_020427145.1 Planctomycetales bacterium
CGGGGGCGGATGCGGGCGGTGGAGAAGTTCGACTACACCAAGTGCTTCAAGTTCTCCACCTACGCGACCTGGTGGATCCGCCAGGCGGTCACCCGGGCCAGCGCCGATCAGGCCCGCACGATCCGCATCCCGGTGCATATGATCGACGTGTTGAGCAAACTGCAGCAGACCGCCAAGCGACTGCAGCACGAATTGGGCCGCATGCCCACCAACGAAGAGACGGCCCGCGCCGCGGGGATCGATCTCGACGAAAGCCTGCACGTGATGGACATCGGCCGCACGCCGGTCAGTCTCGACCGACCCGTGGGCGAGGGAGACGATTGCAGCTTTGGCGAGTTGGTCGAAGACTCGCACAGCGACAACCCGTTGAAGTTGGCCAACAACGGCCTGTTGCGGGAAAAGATCGACGGGCTGCTCAAGACGCTCACCTACCGCGAGCGCGAAATCGTCCGCCTGCGCTACGGCCTGCACGACGGCTACTGCTACACGCTGGAGGAAGTGGGCCGCATCTTCAAGGTGACCCGCGAGCGCGTCCGGCAGATTGAAGCCAAGGCGATCTCCAAGCTGCAGAACCCGGTCCGCAGCAGCGAACTGGAAGAATACGTCGCCGACAGCCCGGTCGTGGCGCCCGAGGAAGTCTGGGACGACGCCCCGGCGACGCTGCCGATGATGGTTCCCCTGGAGGAAGCCGAGCGTTTGCCGGCGGCTGCCTGACGGGGCCGTTTGTCGACAGGAAATGCACTTTGCAGGGCGCCGTCGCCGAGCGACGGCGCCCTGTTTTCGTTCTGGCTGCTGCTTCTCGCCGTCACGGGCCCGCGGCGGGCGGCAGATGGCCGGGCGAATGCGCGGCCTGCGCCGCGGGCTATTTGTTACGAATGTGCCGCTGCCGCTGGGCTGCGGTGCGTTCCCCGTTACAATGGCCGGGAGCGACTTCTCAATTTGCGATAACGACCGCCTCCCCGCGCACTGCGGAGCTGATACGACGATGGCCCTCTCTGCTGAACTGTTGCGCGGCTTGCACCGCATTCATATGCAATTGTCCGATCTGCGCGACCGGCTCGATCGCGGCCCGCGGCAGGTGAAGGTTCGCGAGAACAACGTGGCGCAACTCGCCGCGGCACTGGCCGCCGCCGAAGACGCGGTGAAGCAGACGAAGCTGGCAACCGACCGCAAGCAGCTCGACCTGAGGTCGAGCGAAAACAAGGTCGAAGAGCTGAAGGTCAAACTCAACACGGCCGCCAGCAACAAGGAATTCCAAGCGTTCACCGACCAGATCGCCGCCACCGAGATGGCCGGCAGCGTGCTGGCGGACGAGATTCTCGAATCGTTCGACAAGATCGAGCGATTGGAGGCGGCCGTCAGCGAAGCCAAGAAGAATCACGAATCGGGCAAGACGGAATTGGCCAAGTGTCGCGACAAAGTCGCCGCCGAGGGCGAAGTGGTCCGCGGCGACGTCGCCCGTTTGGAAGGCGAACTGGCCGCGGCCGAGAAGCAGCTCCCGGCCGACGTGCGCGTCGACTATCAGCGGATCATCCGGAGCAAGGGCGCCGAGGGCATGGCCGAGATGTCCGACAGCGTCTGCCAGGGCTGCGGTCAGAAGGTGACGCTGCAGATGGAGAACGATCTGATGATGGAAAAGCCGGTGTTCTGCAAGAGTTGCGGGCGGCTGCTGTACGTGGGAGAGTGAGACGCAGGGACACGGCGGAGGGGACAATGGGAGCGGCCTGACGCCGGCCCCAGGGCCCGCCGGACCGTTCCCGGTCGCACAATCTCTGTCTTTACACGCCCCCGGCGAGTCTTCACAATAGGAAGCTGTCGTTCACGGGTCTTCCCCCAGGGAAGACCCGTTTTGTTTGGCTCTCCCCCAAAATCCCGCCGCGGCAAAAGGTTGCGGCGCCTGTTCAAACGATTGCGAGGCCGCCATGGCAGAACGCACCCCCATGACCCGCGCCGGCTACAACAAGCTCAAAGCCGAACTGGACGAGATGATGAACGTCCAGATGCCGGAGATCGAGACGCGCATTGCCGAGGCCCGCGCCGAAGGCGATCTCAAGGAGAACGCCGAGT
>JAGQOU010000033.1 GCA_020427145.1 Planctomycetales bacterium
ACCCTCCGGTTCCCAAAACCGGCGTGCTCCCATCTGCACCTCCGCCCGAGTTGTGATTGCGTAAGTCAGAACGGTCGGACTCGAACCGACGATCTCTTGGCCCCCAGCCAAGCGCGATACCAAGCTTCGCTACGTTCTGATTTGCCAACGCTGTTTGCCAGCGACCCGTGTGGGAGTCGAACCCGACCTGATCGGCTTGAAAGACCGATGACCTCACCCGAAGTCGAACGGGCCGTGTCGCTCGCGATGCGCATACCGTGAGCGCAGAGTGGGCCGGGAGGCGCTCGAATCCTCGTCTGCGGTTCTTCAGACCGCCGCTATACCGTCTCAGCTACCAGCCCAAAATCCTTAGGGGGTCGGCCTCTTCGATCGGCAGGAGCCAAAGAAAAAGGCCCGATGTCGCAGTGACACGGGCCTGGTGGCTCATCAAAGAGTTCGGCCAAGTGTCATCTGCGCCTTTGTTCGCCGGCGGGCGCATAACCGGGCTTATCGCTCGCCTGATGGGCGAACGGCAAGCCGGCGATATTCGCCGCAAGCAATGAGCGTATGAAACTCAGCCGTAACATGATTCGTTCTCCAACAACGAAATCGAAAACTGCACTGTTCAAATCTAACCCGCAAATCCCTTGTCGGTCGCGGGCTACATGTATAGATGTCGGAAATCGGGAAAGGTTCACATACAAAATCTTAGAATTCCGAGAATTCACCCCTCGTGAATTCCGTCACAATGTCTCGTCGTCGCCAACTATTGCGTCGTCTTCCGCCGCCGGCGCCCTGAGACCTGCCTCTGCAAGCGCCCGTCGCCACCCTTTGAAGTGGTGAAGAATCGACCGGGCGAGGGCTTGGTTGTCCCTGGCCAGACTTGCCAGCGTCATGGCGCCGCCGGCCGCGGCTCGAGCTCTCATCGCTTCGAGAAGTTCGTCGCGGGATAGGGCGGGGTTGTTTTTGCCGAAAATGAGATTCTGTTGATTAACGCCCGCCGCCTCGACGCCCTCTTTCCAAGAGCCGAACGTGTCGAGAGTCTCGCGATATAGGCGGTGATCCTTCACCTTGACGTGCATCGCCCGCATGGATCTTAGCGACGCGCATCGCCGCCGAATCCGGCGGAGGATCGCCTGGGACGAAACGTCCCGGCCCCCGCGATCTCGTAAACGCACTCCCGCGTAGGCGATGGCGATCCGCCAGGCGCCGAACTGGCCGCAAGCGGCGTCGTAGAGTGCGACGTGGCTCGTCTTGATCGCGTCTTCAACCAGCGACGTCCCGGTTCGCTCCAATTCGAGAATCTGCCGGATGAGTTCTCGTCGCACATCGTCGTCAGCTTCCATGCGTTATTCCTCGCTGCTTTCGACGATTTCGCGAAACGTCGCCGCCACGTCAGGGTGGTGAGCGACCAACTGGTCATGGGTCTCGTCGTGAGCGAGGAGAGATCGCACAAAGATGATGAGTTTCAGAAGATTGTAGGAATACTGCCGGTAGAGCCCGGCGTAGAACTCCTGTTTCTCCTCGACCTCTTGCAGGCGTTTGAGCAGGTCGATGCTCTTCCGTTCGGTTTTTTCCCACGGGGAGAAGCCGTTGGGGGGCAACTTGGCGCGTTTGCCAGCGGGGGTCTTGAGGATCAATCCCCGCACGAAAGGGACGCTGAAATCGTTACACGATTCCATGAGTTCCAGGATCTCGGTCTGCCGTTCCGGCTTCACATAGCGAAGTTCCCGCGCCACGTTCGTGAGGATCTTGCCTGCTTCGAAGGCTCGGACCACGTCGGGATGAAGTTGCCGCAGCAGCGACTGGTTGAGTCGGTGCCCGATGCTGGTGATCCCGAACGCGGCGCCGATTGTCTTTTCATCAAGTTCTTCCAGCGATTTGCGGAGCATCCGCATCTCCTGCGCCGGACTGAGCCGATTCACCATGCGGTTGCCAGTGAACGACTCCTTCTCTTTCCAGAGGATACAGGGGACGCGCTCGACGCCTAGCTCCAGCAGGATTTTGTACCGCTGGTAGCCGTCCAAGATGACGTTGTGTCCGTTTTCGGGATAGACGACCAGGGGCTCGATGAGGCCGACGGCGCGGATGCTGGCGAGCATGCGTTGGTATTCGCGTTGGGTGATCTCCCGCTGCTGGCGGGGGACGAGCGTGACGATCGGGAGATCGCACCCGTCGACGAGGGGGGTGGGTTCCGACATGAAAGGACCTTTCGTATTCAAGAGGTTTCGTACTTAAAATCGCCGAGCAGATCCGGACGCTTATCGAGGTTGGCGTCGCGGAGCACTTGCACCAGCGCCGCGTCGCGCCATAGCGTGTTGACGCACGTCAGCAGCGTCAGAAATCGGTTCTCCTTGTACTCCGCCTGCCGGACGTACGACGTTTTCTGTTTTGTCGCCTCGGAGATGTCTTGCTTCAGCTGAGCAACGGTGTAAGCTTTCCGCGCGGCCCCCTTGCCCCGGTGTTGGTTGGCATGCCGCGCGATGAGGCGCCGTGCTTGTGCGAAATTCGCCGTTTTGACGATCCCCTGGTCAAAGGCGTCCATGAGCAGATGCTGCAGTTGCGTGCTGTCCGAACAGGCCACCTGCAGGGCAAACGTGATCGGGAAGACGCCTTGCTCCACCCCTTGCAGCAAGCGCTCCTCCCCCTGTTCCACCAGGCGGATGTATTGGCGGATGTATTCGGGCGTCTTGCAGGCGACGCGGCCGATCCGCTCGTAACTCCACCCCTCGTTGTGCAACTGCTTCAATTCCCTCGCGAAATCCATCGTCCCCGGCTTGGTGCGGGCGATGTTTTCGACAAGGGATTGGAGGTACGCGTCCTTCCGCGTGCAGGTGACGACCTCGGCGAGCACCCGCTCCCGTCCGAGTTGCTTGTGGGCCAGCAGGCGTCCCTCGCCGCAGATGAGTTCGTAATGGCCCGTCTTGTCGAGAAACTTGTCGTTCACGCGAATCGGCTTCATCAGCCCCAGATCGCTGATACTGGAAACATTCATCTGGAATTGGTCGGTGTCTCTGTCGCGGGAGTTGATCACTTTGATCAGCCCGATCGGCACCTCTTCGTAACGCCGATCCGTGAAGGGGGTGATGTCGGGTTCTTGATCCATGGCGGTTCCTCATTCGATCAGGGAGGTAAGAAAATCGAGACTGCGGTGCCCGAACAGTTCGAGGCTTTCCGACGAACAAAACACCCGCAGCGACCGGTCGGTTTCCAGCCAGCGGGGTAGCAGCACGTAGCCGAGGATTTCGAGCTGGACCGGCTCGGCCAGCAGGACCCCCAGCGTCACGTCGATCGCCGAGCGACCGTCGCGTCGCAGCGGCCAGTACGCGGCATAGCCGTGGGGGGTGGGGACGACCGGTTGGACCGACAGCGTGAGCTTGCGGTCGAGTACCAGAAAATCCGCGTAGGGAAGCACCTCGCCCGCCACATCGACGAGCTGCGATTCGACGGCCCTCCGGGCCTCGTTGCGGAGCGATCCAAAGAGTTGCTGGAAGGCGAAATCGAGCGACCCGAACCGGTTGCCGTAACACGCGGCGCTGGGAAGGTCGGCCGCTCGGAGGAGGCTGGGCCGCAGAAACCGTTGGTCGTCGAACACGGACCGGAGCTGGTCGAGCATGTGGGCCGGTTCGTATTTTCGCCGCCGTTCTTCAAACCGCCGCTGCGCTTCGTGGAACAATGCGGGGTCGACAATTCCCTCGAAGGCCTCCGGCGTGCGGACCCATTTGTCTTCGGGGTTCTCGCGGCGCGGCGTTTTCAGCTTCTGCGTCGTCTTGTTGTAGACGATCGTGCCGGCGTATTTTTCGTTGCGGAGGACGTGGCGAACGGACGATTTACTCTAGCCAATCCCGCCCGGGGAGAGGACCCCTTCGCCGTTAAGCGCCTGGGCGATCTGGCTTTCGTTTTGAGCGCGGACGACGAAGTCGTGAAAGATCCGCGCGACTATTCGCGATTCGTCAGAGCCGGCCGGCGCCAAGGTGACGCGTTGGTTTTGGATGCTCTTGCGTTGCCCCGGGTCGAGGGGATGCAACGGGCGGCGGGTTTCGTCGAGCAGCAGCCGCTGCAAACCATACGGAGGCGAGCCCCCGGCCCAATAGCCCTGCTCGGAGATCTTGACGCACCCCCGCCAGACCTTGTCGCTTAGCTCCTTGCTGTATTGGGCGGCGCGGAACCGTTCGAACTGGACGTAGACCGGATAGAGCGGGTCGTCCTCGCGTGGCTTTCCGATGCTCGTGTAGATGACCTGTTTGCCGGCCCGTTTGCATTCGGCGCTGAATTGGGCCGAGAGATCGATATCTTGAAATCTTCCCCAGCGACTTACGTCGAGACAGAGGATGTACTCAAAGTCCCTACGAACCTTCACCCATTGTTCCATCATCTCCGTAAACGCGGGGCGGCCTTCGGAGGTCAGACCCGACCGCCCGTGGTCGGCGAATTCGTGAATGATTTCGACGCCATGCGTCTTGGCCCACTCGCGCACCTGATCCTGTTGGATCGGGATTGAGTTTTCTTGGCGGTCCTGCGCCGAATGGCGATAATAAGCGACCGCACGAATGGCCGCAGGGGAGTTGGCCCCCGCAGCTTCGTTGACTTCCCACCAGTTTGTCATGCTTGTTCTCCTGATCTCGATCGGCGGCGTTGGCACGCACGCTACGAGACCAGTGAGTTACGCTGACGGTGGAATGACCTCAAGCGGGGTGTTCGCGAGTTATCTGTAAGGAGCCGAGAGTTTTGCAGGACATGGCCGGATTGCGGCGCTCGTCGGGGGGGTAAGAAAGCCAATAAACTCAGACGGCTGGCGTCCGAGGCGTTAGGGTTGGCGGACTTGATCGCTCCGCGCCCTCCGTTCGTGCGATTACAATCAATCGCCCCTGGGCGAAGCTCGATGCGTGATGTCCGCCCGGCGGCGATTCACTATGGTGTCTGGAGATAGGGCGACATGGCGTTGTACGAGATTTCAGCCGACGGCCTTCAGGAAATCGACGTGGCCAAATTCGCAACGCTCGGAATTCGCGAGCGGGAGGATCTCCAGCGGCTATTGCGCCAAGGCATCTCGGTTGTGGCGCCAGGTTGCATGGTCTTGGCGGAAGAGTTCGAAGATTGGGACGCGTCGCAGCGGCGGATCGATCTCTTGTTGCTCGACGAGGACGCCCACCTCGTCGTCGTGGAACTCAAGCGGGACGAGCGCGGTGGTCACATGGAACTGCAGGCGCTGCGATACGCGGCCATGGTTTCCCCGATGACCTTCGAGCAAGCCGTGCGGGCCCACGAAAAATTCCTCGCCAAACAAGGACGCGACGAAAACGCCCGCGAGCGGATCCTGGATTTTCTCGGCTGGGAGTCGCCGGAAGACGGTGAGTTCGCTGGGGACGTGCGGATTGTCCTGGCGGCCGCAGATTTTTCGCGGGAACTGACCACCTCCGTGATCTGGCTCAATGCGCGGGGCCTCGACATTCGTTGCGTCCAACTGCGACCGCTGTCCTACGGCGGCAAAGTCCTGCTCGATATACAGCAGGTGCTCCCGCTGCCGGAGGCTCAGGACTTCCAGGTACGCGTGCAAGAGAAGGAGCGGCGACGCCGGACGGATCACGGCACGTTGTGGGATCCGGAGCGAATGCTCGCCGAAATCGAGCGACATCACGGCGAGCAAGCGAAGGAGGTGGCGGACGACTTTCTCCGGTGGGGAGCCGAGAAGTTTGCGGACGTGTCCTGGGGGCAGGGCCAGACGGACGGCCTCGTCACATTTCGCACTACGTCTAGAGGTGTCGCATACCCGTTGTTTCGCATCAATACCAACGGCAATCTGGTCTTATTGCTCGACCAACTCCATCGGAAGTCGGCTTTTCAAGGCAGCCGCGTGCGCGAGGTCTTCGCCGCGGTCGTCGCCGGCGATGAAACCCCGCTCGTTTCCGCCGATCAGCTAAGCTACCGAAAGCGGATACCGCTGTCGGACTTGACCGAGGCCCAGGCACGCGAGGCGGTCCGCCGGTTGATTGAACGAATTGCCGAGCAAATCGAGGTGATTACTGGTGGTGGATAGGTGAGAAGCAGGGACGCTGGCGGGGTAAGACGTGCTATACCGACACGGGGCACCACTCGGAAAGCCGGAGAGTTACGTATTGGCGACCTAGCGCGGAATCGATTGCAGAGCCGTGCAGTCGTGTTTGATATCGATCCCAAAAGGCCGCCTCTGCTTGCTGAAGGGTCATGCCTGAGCAGCGATGCTTGAACGCACCGAAACACCCGTCGACTTTGGCACGCAATCGATTCCCTTTGGGAAAAAGCTGCGATTCCAGCGACTGGCGCTGCTCCGCAGGAGACTGCTGCAGTCCATGCTCTTCGGACAGCAACTGTACGAACACCGTGGATGACTCGAACTTTGGATTTTCGATGAGTGATGCGACAACCATCACCCCGTCTTCCTGCACTTCTCGGTGCGGAAGTGGGTGGACCTGACGGGTGGCTTGGAGCAGCTTTAGCGGCGTATCTGTTGTTGTAATACGAAGCGACGGCGACCACATCCATCTCAGATCGTCGCCGTCGTACTGCAATACGGCTGCATTCTGCAGCCCGAGTTCGCCAGCAGCAGTTGTCACCCGGACGGCTGCAGATAACGGTGAAACATTGGCCGCCTTCGCAAGCTTCTCCAGGGACTTCGCGACAACAGGAGGATGCGGTACGAATGTCTTTACGACATCGAGTGGCATCAATAATTCGGCCGCTACTTGATTGACTCTCCGCTCCTCCTCGGAATTTGAGCCGAGCATGTCCGATAGCGTTTCACCGACTATCGATGGAATGCCAAGCAGGAGATGTCCTAGCTCATGGGCAAGCGTGAATCGCTGACTGCTCTTGGCCCGCGCGCAATTGATCCGGATAAGGGTGTGGTCGCCTGTGGTCAGGCACCACCCATCGCAGCCACCAAGCTCCGAGTAGTAGACAGCAACTTGGAGCTGTTCAACGAGCTTTTCCGGACCCTCGGGATAATGCTCGCGAGCAAATACAATCGCCGCATCGACATTCATTGCACCGGATTCTTCAAGGGCTTGATGCCAAGCACCTGATTCATGTCGTGCAAGAGTTGAAGCTTGGTAGCGTCGTCAAGCGCCGTCAGATCCTGATTGCGGAACTGAACTCGCAGCGCAGGATGAAGCGCGAGCAACTGGACGATGTGGCGGTCCAAATCGGAATCGACCTTAAGTTTGCGCAAATCGTCCACGTCGTCGCGTCGATACTTCGCGACGTCAACGCCGCCGGTGGCGGGGACGAAATTCAGGTCTATGTCTTGAGAGTTCATTCCAAATACCCCAGGCTGCGCAACCAGTCCTGAGCGACATCGGGGGGCAATTCATAGTCAATAATACCATCCGCGTCTTCGTCAATTCGAATAAAGCCGCGATTCTCGTAGAATTGACGGGTTTGTTCCGTCGGCAGCGACGGGACGACTGTTCGGCCCTCCAGACCCAAAGAGTACCCATGCCGGACTGCCGCAGCCAGGAGGGCTACGCCAATACCGCGGTATTCCGGCTGGTCAACGAGCCACGGGCGATTCCTTGGCGCCGTGGCAATGTGATGCACGAAGACGGCCCCGTGTTCGGGAGAAGCCAGCGATTTTGCATCGAGATGGTAATTTACGGCACCTTGGACGGCCCCGTCGTCCGTGACAACGCATAGGCATTCGGCCCAGGGATCACGGCGGCATTCCCCATAGATATCTGCCCACCGCCAGCTGTGGTCTCCTTCCTTGTCGCGCCGCGACTTCGAACCGCCAATCTGCCACCAAGTCGAATCGATCAGTTTTGCCAGATCCTTAGTCGCGCGGAGCAAACTGGCTCGACAGTCGCAACGTCGTCGGCAGTCCTTCAAGACGACAATATCGGCCGGATCAAACATGCGGTGGAGCTTGAATGGTGCCGGGAGGTGGTAGGGCGAGCCACGAAGATAGTCCACTTCGCCGACTTGGCACAGGCGATTTGATCATAGAAGTCCGCCATTATTGTCGTCGTCCACAGGCACCTACTCCGGGAAGAGCGTCGCACCAATTCGTCGGCCACAGCATAGGACGCTTTGCGCTCCAGAAAGACGCCTCGTCCGTGTAGCCAATGTGTAGCCAACGCGTTGAACAAGCGCGAACCAGGTGGACTCCCATCGAATTTCGCAGTCGCCGCAACTAGCGCCCACGTTTGGGGATACGCACCATGGACACATACGGTGTTTTCACACCCAGGATTGGAATTCAGGTGCCGGTTTACCGGTTGCGGGTTCGAGTCCCGTGCCCTCCGCTCGTTCTAACTCACAACCCCGCCTAGAGTTGCGGGGGTTTCTTTTGCGCCCCAAGCGGTCGTTTTGGGGCCCGTTTTCATCGCCCGTGTAGCCAAAGTGTAGCCAATCTCAAAATGCCGACGGGGTGTGCGCCCGCGTACACGGGTGGGTTTGGCGGACGTTACGGGGTGGGCGCGAGTGAACGCACACGGGCGAACGTGGGCGACGTGGGCGCCAATGACGGGGTCGCGGGGCAAGCCACGATTGGACGCGAGAGCTAAACGTCCTCAACGCGTCAGGAGGACGTCGGCATTGGTCACGAGTGTGGGTGTCAATCGGCGCTTCAAACCCAGCCATTGATCGGCGCTTCATAACCGGCCAGCGGGGTTGCTTTGATGTTGCCTTCGACGGGGGATTCTGACAAGGGTTTACGCGGTCGCGGCGGCGGTTTCGGGGGTCTCCGCGGGCGCCGTCTTTCGCTTCCGGGCGGTCGACGAGCCGGGGTCTGAAATCGGCGCATTGGCTGGTTTTGGATCGCCGCCGGCGGCAGCGGTCGCAGCCTGATGACGCAACCGGTAGCTCTTGCCGGTGATGGCGATGATCTCAGCGTGGTGCAAGAAGCGATCGAGGATGGCCGTAGCGCTGGGGACGTCCCCCACGAGCTTGCCCCAATCTTCGAGCGGCCGATTGCTGGTCATCATGGTCGAGCGAGTTTCGTAGCGGCGCATGACGATTTCGAACAAGACCTCGCCGCTCCGGCGGGGCAACTGCTTCATCCCCATGTCGTCGATGATCAAGAGATCCGGTTTCAGGTAGCGGCTCAACACTTTGGCGTCTTCGCCGAGCGCCTCCTCGTGGAGGAAGTCCCGCACCACGTCGAAGATCGAGCGGTAGAGGACGACGAAGCCCTGCTTGATCGCCTGAAACCCTAACGCCTGGACCAGGAAGCTCTTCCCCGTCCCGGGCGGGCCCAACAGCAGCACGTCGCGACCTTCGCGGACGAACCGGCAGGTCGCCAGGTCGAAGATCTGTTTCTTCTGGATCGAGGGGTTGAACGCGAAGTCGAACTGATCGAGCGGCTTCAAATCTCGAAACTGGGCGGCTTTCACCCGGCGCTCGATCTGCCGCTCGCCGCGCACCAGCAGTTCGTCCTGGAGAATCAACTCCAGGAACTCGCCGTGCGAGAGTTGATGCCCGGCGGCTTCCTGCAGCCGCACGTCGAGGGTTTGCGCCAGTCCCGACAGGCGCAGTTGGCGGAGAGTCGTTGCAAGCGAATCTGTCATGGCGTGAACTCCGATTCCAAAGGGGACAGAGAAGAGGGAAGGAGATGGGGGTCTGGGGGAAGAACCTGGGGCCTCTGGTTCTTCCCCCAAGACCGGCCGAGCGCACTGCGCACCCAGCCGCCGTAATCCGCGAGCGGGCGGATGAGGGGATGTTCCTCCAGAAACGGCAACGGCTGTTGGTCAGGGCCGCGGCGCTTCATCAGTTGCCGCAGGGTCCGCAGACGAAACTCGCGATACGACAAGGCCGTGCGGCACGCCTCGTCGATTGCCGCGGACGACTGGCGCTTGCCGAGCGACACCAGGCCTTGCAACACCCGCACGCCGGCGACGCCCCGTGCGTGGAGCATCTCTTCGGCCCACGCCTGGGCGTGCTCGCCCAGGCCGGCAGCCGGACGACGCGTCGGCGGGCGAGCAGGAATTGTACGAGCAGATCGGCCGGCTGAAGATGGAGGTCGAGTGGTTGAAAAAAAAGCTGCCCAGTTCGATTGATGCGCGGCGCCGATGGCTCGAACCGGATCATTCGCAGTTGACGATCGCACGGCAGTGCGAGTTGCTCACGCTGCCGCGGTCGACGGCGTACTACCGCCCGGCGGGCTAGAGTGCGGAGAACCTGGCGTTGATGCGGCGGATCGACGAGCAGTACCTCGCGACGCCGTTTTACGGGAGCCGCCGGATGGCGGAGGTTCTGGGAGTCAATCGCAAGCGGATTCAACGGCTGTTGCGGCTGATGGGGATCGAGGCGATTTACCCGCAGCGACGAACCACGCGGCCGGGCGTCGGGCACAAGATTTACCCGTATTTGCTGCGGAACGTGGCGATCGAGCGGCCGGATCACGTGTGGAGCACGGATATCACGTACATCCCGCTGCGGCACGGATTTTTGTACCTCGCGGCGATCATCGATTGGTTCAGCCGCCATGTGTTGGCATGGCGATTGTCGAACACCTTGGACGGAGGCTTCTGCCTCGACGCGCTCGACGAAGCGATCGGCGGCGGGGCGCCGGAGATTTTCAACACCGATCAAGGTTGCCAGTTCACGGCCGCGGCGTTCACCGGTCGATTGGAGAGTCGCGGGATTGCGATCAGCATGGACGGCCGCGGGCGAGCACTGGACAACGTGTTCATCGGACGACTATGGCGAATCGTCAAGTACGAGCAGGTTTACCTGCACGACTACGCCGACGGGTGGGAGGCCGAACAGCGACTGGGGGCGTACTATCGGTTTTATGCGAACGAACGTCCTCACCAGGCCCTCGGCTACCGCACCCCGGCGGCCGTTTACGTCGAACGGCAATGAAGACCAACGACGATCCGCGACGATGAAGCTCAACGACAAATCACGCGAAAAAATCAGAGACTCAAACGGAACCCATTGCTGAAACTAACGGATGCGGCTGCGCGAGACCCGTGAGGGGTCTCGCGGGCCGCTCCCCCAACCTTATTCAACCCCAGCTGCTGTCCAACGAACGGGGGCCATCTCAGACTTCACTGGCTGGTTCAGCGCCACACACGTCGGCCCCAGTTCCATCAGCGAATACCGCTCCGACAAGCAGTGCCGTGAGATTTCGAAGGCGATACACCGTGATCCCGATCATGACGCTGACGGCTATTCGGCTGGCTCGACCGTGGCAAGCCCCACATCAATGAATTGCCCGCCGGAGGTTTGGCGGCAGTGGACGGCCATCACATTGCCGTTTGGTTTGAGCGCCGCAACGGCTTCGGCGCTAATCGAAAGCTGCTGATAGTCGCTGCTGAACCCGCCGATCCGTTTGGCGAGCACGCCGTTGATGTAGATCTCTGCGTCTTCGTCATGATGAACGTGCAATCGCAGGTTCGCATCGACGGCTGTGTCGAGGTCGAAATCGCGGCGCAGCCAGATCTCCGGCGTATTCCAAACCGTCTTCACGCGCGCGCCCGGCGTGTTGGTGGTGCCGAAGCCCGAAAGGCCTCGCTGCCATGACGAATCGTCATAGTCCGCCGCAGACCACTTGCCGCTCGGACGCGTGGTCGTGTAGCGCCACGACGCCGGCTCGGTGTCAGCGGCCGGCAGGCGGATCGTCACCTTTGGCGGCTTCGGCATAGGAGCGTAGTCGCCGGCGTGCGTTTGGTCGCGCTCGGCCCACTTCTTCCACAGCGCTTCGTCGTGCAACAGTTGCATGAACACGCCGCCCACCACGGGGCGCGCCGTAAAGCCCACGCGCGCGGCCGTCTCTGTCTCGTACCAATCGGTCATCGGCACGCGATTGGGCGTCGCCCGCAAGAAGCGATAGACGGGAGCCACGAGCGCTTCAAAGTCGTCGCGGTCCTGGGTGAGCGTCGCAGTCCACAGGACCCAGTCGAGCTTGGTGTAGCCGCGGCGATTGTCCAGCGGCAGGCCAAAGCGGTTTTGGATGCGGCGATAATACGCCATCTCCTTGCGGAACACCGAGTCGGGGAACAAGTTCAGCCCTAGCACGCGGTCCCACACCAGGTTGTACTTCTGGCTCCATGTGTTCGCCTTGTCGAAGGCGAGGCGATAGTGATCGCCGTCGTCGGCCGCCGCCATCCAGCGACCGGCGAACTCCTCGGCAAGGGCGCGGTATTCCGCGGCAAGCTGGCCTTCGCCGCGCATCTCGCACAGTTGGGCGAACGCGCCCAGGCCGCAGATCGCCTTCGCCGACAGGTTGACGTTGTGCGCCATATGACCGGCAAAGTCGTCGGTGCACAGCTGATTATCGGGATCAAAGCCTTCCTGCTTGAGGTACTCGGCCCACTGCTTCAACTGCGGCCAGTATTGACCGGCGAAGTCGGCGTTCCCCTCGATCTTGGCGATCGCGGCCATGAGAATCAGCATGTTGCCGCTCTCTTCCACCGGCATCTGATTCTTCGCGGATCGTTCGCCGCCGCCGTAGACCTGACCGTTGGCCTTGGGATAGGTCCCCAGGTCATGTGGAGCGAACGGGAACTTCCAGCGATCACTCGCGGCGTATTCCAAAAACGGCGCCACGAACGACTTGGCCAACGACGGACCAAACAGCAGGAACTGCGGCGCCATGGGGTAAAACACGTCGGACGTGCCGATGCAGCCGTTGGAGTGATTTTCCTTGCAGAACTGGATCGGCTGACCGTTGGCGTCGGCCACGAACTTGCCAGCCGCAAAGCATTGGCGGTAGGCCAACGTGGCGAGATCGGCGTACTCCTGCCCGCCTGCTTCGCGCAGGTCGGCGGCGAGTTCCCGATCGAACTGGTCGCATTGCTTGATCAACGCCTCGCGGTCGTCGGCCGCCTCGGCAAGCAGCTGCTCGGCGTTCATGCCGTTGCGACGCCAGTAGGGGCGCAAGGGCTTCTGCATGAACTCGATGGAATACAGATCGTCGTAGGCCAGCATCAGCCAGCGTTCGACGGGCGCGTCGCCGACGGCGCCGGCGTCGAGAACCACCGCCGCAGCGGATCGCGCCGCGGGCTGTGCGGGCAGCGCCTGCATCGTCCCGGCAAATTCGCCGTTGGCGACGAACTGGCGGCGCAATTCGCGCGGGCGGCCTTGCATTGCCGAGCACGTCTCTGCGGCGGGACTCGCCAAATGGAGATAACCCCAATCGATCCGCACGTCGTCGCCGCTACGGCCTAGCACGCTTTGCTCGACCGATCCCAGCGACAGATCGATCAGGCCGTCGTGCTCGGTCGCCGTGCCCTGAATCTGCTGCGAACGGGTGTCGACAGCAATTTCGGCGTGGGCTTCGAAATAGAGCCGCACCTGGTGCGACTCGCCGTCCGTCGACTGGCAGCGGTACGACGCGTAGGTCACCGGTCGCGAGAGCTGGTCGATGTCGTACGGCAGCGCTGGCGTGGTGAACGTCAGCTCCAACGAAACGCCCGCCCCCTCAAAATCGTACTTTGACTGTGTCGCGGAAATCTCGACGCCAGTTTGCGACAAGGCGTCGACGGCCTGCGGCTCGGAGCCCATCAGCCGATACGCCTTGCCGTCGACGGAGACCATGCTCGTCAGCCGGTGTGGTTTCCCCGTCCAATGCGTGGTGTCCGAATCGGCCAACTCGGTTGTCGTGCTCCAGATGCTGAAATAAGGGTCGCACGCCACCAGCGGAATCGCCGGCGCGGCCGCCGCGTTTTCGCCGGGCGCGATCGGTCGCACGGTGGACGTGTGCCGCCATTTCGACATGCGGCGGACGAGCCGATTGAGCTGGTCGGGGTGTTGGGCCGAGATATCGGTCGTCTCGCCGGGGTCTTGTTCGATGTCGAAGAGTTCCCACCCGCGACGCGGCAGTTTCGACGCCTTCCAGCGCCCGTTGCGAACGCCCCGGCCGTCGGAATGAGCGAAGAACAGCGTCCGTTCGCCCGGGA
>JAGQOU010000531.1 GCA_020427145.1 Planctomycetales bacterium
TTGATATTCAAGACAGTCGCTCCCAGGGGCGTCGTTTCGTTTGTCGAGTTTGTCGACGGGAGGCTTGCGTCCGCGCAGTGCGTCTACCGCCCGCCGCGAAGCAGCCTCAGCACCGGCCCGTCGTCGTCGCCGGCATAGGCTTCGTCGATCGATTGCTCGCGGCCCGAGTTGTGCCCGGCCGAGAAACTCGCCGGCATTGCCGGCACCGGCTCGTCGATCGGCTCGACGACCGCCGGCGGCGCGTCGCCCTGTTGTTGGGCCATGGCGCAGGCGGCGCACTCCGGGAACGCGATGCAGCACATCAGATTCACCAGCCGCCGACTCGCCAGGTGCTCGTCGATGTAGTGGCTCTTGCCGACGTCGCGGCTCATGGTGATCTGACACAGCTTGCTGGAATACTCGCCCAGGTTGTTGGCGTTGATGCCCGTCACGCCGATGGCGCGCCGGCCGCGGAGCGACACCTTGGGCCAGTTGTCGAGCGTGCTATCGTTCTTGTTGCGCGTGTTGAGCACCTTTTCGGCGGCAACGAACGATTGACCGTAGCGTTTGCCCGGGTCCATGGCGTCGTTGTCAAAGGCGCCGGAGATGTTCATCACGCGGAAGTTGCGTTGCACCGGCATGCCCCCGGCGAGGGTCAGGCCCCGCAGGCTTCCGCCGCCCAGGTAGTGCGCGGCCGAGGCGCCGATAATCGCCCCGTAGCTATGTCCGCCCGCGGTGACCCGCTGCGTGAAGCTCATCCGCTCCAGGATCTTGGCCATGTAGTAGCCCTGATACTCGGAGTAGACGAACTTGATCCGCAAGTTCTTCATGATCAACTTTCGGGGCCGCAGCAAGGGCCGCTTGAAAGCGATCTGCGCCGGCCACGACCAAAACACCAGTCGCTTCTTGCCCGGGCAGCAACGCATCTTGTTGTACAACTTCCAACACTGCTTCATGGCGCCCTTGTGCTTGAGCGTGTTGCCATGGGCGAAGAACAGCGTCGGCATGTTCGCCTCTTGGGCGATCAGCGAGTCGACCGTCTCATTCACGAATCGCCGGCACGAGGGATCCCAGCGCTTGATCGAGATGCGCTCGAACGCCTGATCGAGATTGCTGCAACGCGGCAGGCAGCGGGTGTTGACCAGCCACAGCTCCGGCGGCTCGTGGCAGCAGCTCAGCCGCGCGTTGCACAGGTCGCACTCATCGCATTGGTCGGGAGTGCAATACTGGGCAGAGGCAGCCGCGGCGGTGATCGCCACCAGCGCGGCGGCGGCGGCCATTCGCCAAAAGGCCCACGAGGCGACTTCGCGCATCAATCCAGCGTTCATGTGTTCGGTTCCTGAAGTCAGGGCCCGCCGCAGTCGGGATTTCTCGCGACTGGGTAGATCGGGCGCTTTGCGGGGAGTTTTCAGAGCTGCGAAAAACTACCGCACAGTCTGAAAACACAGGCCGATTCGCCGCCAGGAACTCCCGAGAAATTAGCCCAACAGGATGCACTCGCCGGCACGACCCGTCTGACCGGCACGGCGGGGTCGAAGACCCCAACGAGCGTGAAAATGGGCAAGCTGTGCCGCGAACGCCGACAAGGCTGGCGCGGGCGAGCTGGGTGCGTCGATTCACCGGCAGGAGCCGTGCAACCGCGCGAATCGCCTCGACCCTCACGATCCGGCGCCTAGGGGGCGCCTCTGCCGTCGCGTAAGGACCGGTCGCTCATGAAGCCGTTACTGACTCTGCCCCGCCTCTTCACTCTGGCCGCCGGCGCGCTCTGCGCATGCGGGCAGATCGGCGCTGCGCAAACGAGCATCCTGACGTCGTACGATGCGGCGGTCGAAGACGGCGGCGATCAAATCGCTGCCGCCGAAGGTCTCCCGTCGGTCGAATTCTCGCCCGAGGTGTACGCACCCTTCGGATCGTCCGAGGCCGGCGAGGGAGCGGAGTGCAGCGGCTGCAACGGCGGCGGCGCTTTCTACAATCGCTGCGGCTGCAACACAGCCTACTTCCCGTGGATCCAGGGCCCGGGACGCTGCGACCAATGGTGCGTCGGGCCCCACTGGAACGTGGAGCTCGACGGCTTGTTTTTGTTTCGCGGCGCCAACGATTGGGCGCCCTTCACCGCCGCCGTAGGATCAGGCCCCGACTTCCTCGATACGTTTGACAACGCCGCCGGCGCGCGGCTGTTCGTCACCGGCTACAACGACCGCGGTTACGGCATGCAAGTCGGTTACGAAGGGGTGAACGACTTCTCGGCCGCCGCCGGCTACGACCTGGGCGGCTCGAACCGGGAGTTCAGTTACGAATCGAACTACAACTCGGTCGAAATCAATTTCATTCCCGCGACGAACGCCCGCTGGCGACTGTTTGGCGGCGTGCGGTACATGGAAATCGACGAGAACCTGACCGACGTCACCACGGTCGACAAACCCGTGCCCCCCCCGGCCGATCCCCCGACGTCGGTGGCGTACGTCGACACGGGTACGGCCCGGTTGCTCGACAATCGGATGATTGGGTTTCAAGTCGGCGCGTTTCGCGACTCGTGGAACATCGGCCGGCGGCTCTCGCTGGAGGCGTTCGCCAACTCAGGCCTGTACTGCAACAACCTGCGGTTCCGCAGCGTTGACACGACGGTCACGACCGTCTACAACAGCGACGACCTCGCCTCGGCCGGCGACGATTTCTCGCAGACCACGTCCAACGTCACCACCGGCACGACGCGCAACGTCACGAACCTCGCCTTTGCCGGCGAAGCTGGCATCACGAGCGTGCTGCGAATCAATCCGTGCTTGGCCCTCCGCGGCGGCTACCAAGTGCTGCTGGTCGACGGCTTGGGACTGGCGAGCGACGCCTACTTCTCGCCGGCGTTCAACTCCAGCTCGGTGCTGTATCACGGGCTGCAATTCGGCGTGGAATACCGGCGGTAACGCAGGCGCCAGCTCACATCCCAAGGCGAGCGGGGGCGTAAGCCCCCTGTTCTGCCGCCGCAATAGAGGGCTCACGCCCCCCGCTCGCCGGATCTTCTCTTACCACGCCGCCTTGCGGAAACTCGCGCAGATTGCCCTGTGACGTTTGCGGGCCAATTCGGCCTGTCGTACTGAGGGCGAAATAAGCGGCGCCAGCAGCGCGCCGCACGACCGCAGACCGCCCTGCCAAAAATCACCTTTTCGCAGGCGTTCCGGCATGTCTCGACACTCCCCCGGCAATCTTCTCTCGTGGCTCGCGGCAACCCGTTCCCGTGCGGCAGCGGCACGGGCGCCCGGCAAGCGGTCCTTGCCACAGGGGTTCCATGTCGAACGGCTGGAAGATCGCTGCCTGATGGACGCCGCAGGCCTGGCGTCGGCGGCGACCGACGTGTTGATCCTCCAGAATCCGACGTCCCTGGTGAGCGACGCCCGCTACATCGACTACGCCGGCCCCTGGGCGCCAGCACTGCCGGCCCAAACGGACCGCCCAGTCTACAACGCCATCGA
>JAGQOU010000532.1 GCA_020427145.1 Planctomycetales bacterium
GGCTTCACATTGGTCGAGTTGCTGGTCGTGATTGCGATTATCGGCGTGTTGGTCGCCATGCTTTTGCCGGCGATCCAAGCGGCTCGCGAGGCGGCGCGCCGCATGAGTTGCAAGAACAACCTCAAGCAGGTTGGCGTTGCGACGCAACTGTATCACGACAGCTACGGGCATTTACCGCCCGCCCGCATTCACGACACGATTAGCGACAACCACGAAAGCGCGTTGCTGTTTCTGTTGCCGTACGTGGAAGAATCGAACCGCTTTGTGACCTACGATCCAGACCAGGGGACGGCCAGTCCGGTGAACGCCGGCGTCGTGGAGACCGAAATCCCGGTCTACCTCTGTCCGTCGATGGCTTACGAGTTGCGGCCTGGCGTTCCCGCGGCGGGCAGCTACGGTTCCAGCACCGGCAGCGGCAGCGCGTGGGCGGCCGCCAGGCACGACGGCGCCATCGTGGCGCGCCCCGGTTCAGTGAGTTTGCATCACGTCACCGACGGCACGTCGCACACGTTTGCGTTCGGCGAAGAAGACTATTTCGGCGGACTGGCCGACGACGGGCCCCGCTGGGCGGGCGGCTACATCACGCACTCCTTCGCCGCCACGTTCGGGCCGTTCAACCCGTCGACTTCGCCGGACGCGGCCAAAGACCCCGGTTTGGTGGGGCGATACTCGACCGCGTTTCGCAGCGACCATCCCGGCGGCGTGCAGTTTGTGATGGTCGACGGTTCGGTGCAGTTCGTCGCCGATGGCGTCGACGAAGCGCTGCTCGACGCGCTCGCGACCCGCGCCGGCGACGAGATCGACCAGATCAGTCTTGCGTCGCAGTAACCAAGTCGCGCCCGCCGCGGCGGGATTTGCCTTTGCTTCTTCCCTGAATTGTCAGTCACACGTCAGCGACGCCATGTCGCTTCACTCCCCAAACACAACGACCAAAATGAAATCCCTGACCTTGCTTTCACTATTGTTTTTCGTCTCCGCCGTCGCGATTTCGCCGGCCGCGGCGCACTTCCCTTGGCTCGTCGCCAACGACGATGGCGAGGCGGAGTTCTACTTTGGCGAATCGCTCGCCGAGCGGGCCTATCATCTCCCCGAGCCTCTCGCGGAAGTGGAAGTCTGGCGGCGCGATCTCGACGTCGACAGCTTCCAGGTCGATATGAAACCGATTGACGAGGAGGACTTCATCGGCCTCCGCAGCGAGGATTCGTACGAACGCCGCGGCGTGTTGACGATGGCGGCGCCGTACGGCCTGTATCACGGGACGATGCTCACGTATTACGCTGCGAGCTATCCCAGCCGGATTCCCGCCGAGTGGTCGTCGGCGCCGCAGGAGGCGCTTGATCTACAAATTGTCCCGCGCCTCACGGCTGACAAGCTGCTGGCGACGCTCTATTGGCAGGGCAAGCCGCTGAAGCACACCAAGGTCATGCTGTACGACTCCACAGGCAAGATGGTCGCCAACGAATCGACCAACGACGACGGCGTGGCGGAGTTCGCGGCCGACTTGCTGGGCGAGGGTTGCCACGGGCTCATGGCCGGGTTCACCGACGAGGAGGCCCGCGGAGAATTCGCAGGCGAGAAATACCGTGAAGCGTCGCACTACTCGACCACGACGTTTACGGTGGATCCGGAGAATTCGCTGGTCGCCTCGGCGCTGCCGCCGTTGCCGGCGGCGATTTCCAGCTTTGGCGCGGCGGCGTGCGGCGACGACCTGTATGTCTACAGCGGTCATCAGGGCAAAGCCCACGATCATTCGCGCGACAATCTCTCTGCTGGTTTCTATCGAACGCCGCTCGCCGGCGGCGGCCAGTGGGAGTCGCTGCCGATGCAGACGCCGCTGCAGGGGCTTGCCCTGGTCGCGCACGGCGGCAAGCTGTACCGCGTCGGCGGACTGAGTGCCGCGAACGCCGCGGGCGAGGACGCCGATTTGCATTCGGTCGACGAGTTTGCGTGCTTCGACCCCGCGACCGGCGCGTGGACGGACATGCCGGCCTTGCCGACGCCGCGTTCGTCGCACGACGCCATCGTCGTGGGCGACGTGCTGTACGTAGTCGGCGGCTGGAAGCTGGCGGGCGACTCCAACGGCGAGTGGCAAGCCGGGGCGGTGGCGTTCGACTTGAACGATCCGCAATCCGGCTGGCGTGAACTGCCCAACCCGCCCTTCCAACGCCGAGCGCTGTCGGTCGCCGCCGTCGGCGACCGGTTGGCCGTGCTGTGCGGCATGGACGAGGGCGGCTCGGTTTGCAAAGACGTCTTTTTCTACGATCCGCAGCAGCAGGAGTGGTCGAACGGCCCGGAATTCCCCGGCGACTCGTTTCACGGCTTCGGCGTCTCGGCCTGCGGCGTCGGGGGCGACCTGTACGCGTGCGGCATGGAGGGCGTCGTTTACCAGCTCGCCAACGGGAGTTCCGACTGGAAGCCAGTCGCCCAGACCGCCGCCCCGCGATTCTTCCATCGCCTGCTTCCGGCCGGCGAGAACCAACTGCTGGTAATCGGCGGCGCCACGGCTGAGGAGGGCCATGTGCGCAGCAGCGAGCGGATCAATCTCGTCCCGGCGGCAAATCCACTGACCACGGCCGTCGACAGGTAACGCGGCAGCCAGAGACAGATCAATGTGAATTGGGTGCCATGGTCACGAAGGTCTTCCGCCGTGGCCATGAATGCGGCCCCGTCGTCAAGCATGCCCACCCCTGAGGA
>JAGQOU010000034.1 GCA_020427145.1 Planctomycetales bacterium
GGGATTAGCTCAGCTGGGAGAGCGTTTGGCTGGCAGCCAAAAGGTCAGCGGTTCGAGCCCGCTATCCTCCACTTCCTACCCAAAGTCGGCGTCCGGACCCTCGGCGGCTGTCCCCGCCTCAGCGCCGCCCGGGACTGTCCCAAAGTCCCGTCCATCGTCGACTCGCTTGCTATGGCCGTTGCTCGGCCAGGCCGGATCGCATGTGTCGAGTCCGACGTCCCGGGAGCCCGGAGCCCTGTTTCGCGGGAGTTCCCCGCGCATGAGCGTTTCGCCTCGCGAGGACGCCGCGGACCCGCGGTCGATGTCTGAAGTTTCCGCCGCCGCGAGCTCGCGGTTGACGCCGGTTTTGTTGGCGCTGGCCTGGGCGATGGGGCATTTTTCGCTTGGCATTTGGGTCGTCACGCTCGGCAGTTACATCAAGGCCAATACGGGAGAGGCCGGCTCCGGCATGTTCTCCGACGGATTCGTCGGCGCCGCGACCGCGGCTGGGCCGCTTGGCGCCATCGTGGCCCCGTTTTTGGCGGGGATGTTGGCCGACCGCTTGTTCTCCACCGAACGGATTCTGGTGGCGCTGCACTTGCTGTGCGCAGTCGCGCTGGGCGCTGCCATCCGGGCGCCCAGCCAACCCGTCTTTCACGCCACGTTGATGGCGTACTTCGTGTGCATGTGGCCGACGATGTCGCTGCTGGCGTCGATGTCGATGTACCACCTCCCGGACCCGCGCAAGCAGTATCCGCTGGTTCGCGGCTGCGGCACGGTGGGTTGGATCGTGGCCGGTTTGCTCGTCGGTTCTGTGGCGCCATGGATGATCGGTCACAGCGTCGAGGCGACGATTCTGCCGATGAAACTCGGCATGGCGGCGGAGATTGTCGCCGCGGCACTCTGCGTGTTCTTGCCCCACACCCCGCCCAGTGTTGCGCTGCGGAAGTTGGCCCCCGGGGCAATTGTGCAGCCGCAAACCGGGCGGCTGCTGCAGAATCGCCAATTTATTGCGGTCCTGTTGGTCGCGTTCTTGGCGTTCATCCCGGCGCCGTTCTACCACAGCTACGCCAATCCGTTCCTAAACTGGCGGGGGGTCTCTCAGGCCGCGTCGCGAATGACCCTGGGGCAGCTGGTCGAAGTCATCAGCATGGTCGCGCTGCCGGCCGTTCTGCTGCGGATTGGGCTCCGGCAGGCGGTCATGTGGGGCGTCTCCGCCTGGGTGCTTCGGTACTTGCTGCTAGCAGGAGCGGCGGGGTCCGGCGGCCACAGCTGGGCGGTCTATCTGGCGATTGCAATGCATGGCGTTGCGTTCACGTTTGTGGCCATTTCGTTGCAAATCGAGGTCGCTCAGTTGGTCGACCCCCGCCGCCGGGCGACCGCCCAGGGGCTGCTAGCGGCCACAACCAGCGGGCTAGGAAGCTACGTTGGCGCTCAGATTGCTAGCGTTGTCGAGACACATTGGCTGCCCGGTTCGCTGCAGGACGGCGAGCCCGCCGGTTGGGCCGTCTTTTGGCTCGTCCCGGCAGTGGCGGCAATTGTCGCTTTCCTTGCAGTGGCGCTATTCCTTCCAGAGGCCCATAGCAAGTCGCCAATTGTTCCCACGGTGCAGCAGCTCGATTAGGTTGGCGTGGATTCCGTATTGGTGTAACTTCATTTAAAGTAATACTTTATGTTGGGTATGGAGCCCGGATCGGCTCACTCGCGACGTGCTGTTGGAGTGGTTTTTGCCCGATCAAAGGTTGGGGAATCGCGCAGCCGATCGTTTCTCGGTAGGAGGGTTGAATCTTGCAATGCACCGGTCGAATAGGACTCGACACTTCCGCACTTGCGCAATCCGCAAAATCCCGCGAAACTGCCAGCATTTTAGTTGCGTCGTTCCGCACGGCTGTTACAATCAGCTTCATAGGGTGCGGGAGGAGTCCGCGCCAACCGCCGCACGGTTTCGAGTTCGCGGCATTGACTTGCACACTTTTGCTCACGCATCTCGGGCGTACACACGGAGTAGGATCTAATGGCTCACTACAACTTGAAGACTCTCCTCGCTCGCGGGGCCGCTTTGTGCGCCCTGGCGGCATGCTTGGTCTCTGTACCAACACTCTCTCAAGCCGCAACGATTAGTTACGGCGACTTTGGACCGGTTCCTCCCGGGATTATGTTCCTGGACGTCAAGGAATCCTCCGGCACGGATCCCGTGCCGCTCTACGGCCCGCCCTCTCCGTTTGCGACTGGCCTGAACTTCTCGCCGGTCGGGTTCACGTCCTCGGCGGCAGGCGGCTCGGCTGACATTACCGATGGTCAGCTGAACTTCACGATCATGGGCAATGGCCTCCAGGGCGTTGGCTCGTTTTCGCTGAGCGAATTTGGCGACTACACGTTTGCTGGATTCGGCGGCGCACCGACGTATGTGGCCGCGGGCGCCACGATCTTTGCGACCATCACCGAAGTGAACAACTTGCCGGTGGCGCCGATCAATATCCCCGCCGCAAACGCCTCGTTCTCTGACTCACTGCCGGGCCCGGCCTTGGCGACTCCTTGGAGTCTGGGCGTGCTGGTCGACGTTGGCGCGATGCTGCCCGTCGGCGACGTCGCCACCAAGGTGAAGGTCGTCATCAACAACTCATTGGCGACCGGCAGCGAGCCGCAAACCGCGTCGTTCATCGCGAAGAAGGGCTTCCGCATCGACTTGGTGCCGGTGGAGGTTCAGAACGTTCCTGAGCCCTCTACCATCGTGCTCACCGGATTGGCTGTGTGCGGGCTTGGCCTCGCCGCCAGCAAGCGTCGCTAGGTTGGACCACCGCGACACTCCGTGTTTGTAAGTCATTAGTGTGAAAAGGGCCCTCCCGTCGTTGGGAGGGCCCTTTTTCTATATCGACCTTGAGGTTGTCGCGGCGCCAACCTCGGGGCCAGGTCCGGCTGTTACGTCTTGGGACGCTGTTGATTCATGCGTTGTTCGCGACGCGAGCGCGCTGGATTGACCGCCGCCGCCGCAAACTTGCCATGGTCCCGCGCTGTCTCCGCAGAATCCTCATACTCGCTACAAACGAATACGCGGCGGCCAGTTCGTACAAGCCGATTACTAAATCGGTGACTTCTTGCAAGGCCCGTTCGTTGCTAGTTAAACCACCGCAATTACAATGCGCCGTATGACCCCTTTGTTGCGGACATTTTCGCTGGAAAATCAGGCCGCGCGACTGCTACCTTTGCGATTCACACAATCACCAGGAATTGACCTCATGAGCGGTTACAGCACGTGGTTTCGTACACAAAGCAGCGCATTTTTGGTGCTGATGGTATTGGCGATAGCCGCACAATCCCGCGCCGCGTCGATTTCCTACCCGCCCCAGGGGCCCGTTCCGCCGGGAATTGCGTTCACGAATATTGTGGAGTCGTCCGGCACTGACGCCGTGCCGTTGTACGGCACTCCCTCGGCCACCGCGACCGGCATGAGTTTCCTCCCGACCCCGGCGTTTCAATCGAACTCGTCCGGTGGCGGCGCAGATATTACCGACGGCCAGCTCAACTACACGATGACGGCGTTGCCGGGCAGTGGCGGCATTCCCCTGATCACATTTAGCGAGTCCGGGTCGTACCTGCTGACTGGCGTTGGCGCCGGGACGTCGGCGTCGGCAGGCGCGACGCTTCGCGCCACCATCGTCGAAGTCAACGGCGCCGCGATCGCCCCCATCACTCTTGCGCCCGTCAGCGCGTCAGTGGCCTACTCGCTTCCCGCCGATACGACAGGCTCGTGGGGTCTGAGCCTGTCGATTGACGTGGTTGCCGGGCTGGCCGGATACGGCTACGGCATGGGCGACATCGCCACCAAGGCCAACGTCGTCATCGACAACTCGCTCTCCACGGGCAGCACGCCGACGAGCACGGCGCAAATCCTGAAATCGAATCTCGACGTGTTTGTCACGCCGGAGCCAGGTTCCATGGCGCTGTGCGGCGTGGTCTTCGCTGCGGCAGGGCTGGGACGCGTGGTTCGTCGTCGCAATCGCCGCTGATTGCTGGCGGCGCTCGTTTCTCGATCGCCCGCAGATTCTCAGCTAGCTGACGTTGGCCAGTTGCGCCTCGTCGCGCAGCACGCGCAAGTGCGGCTCGTCGAGGATTTTAAAGGGCGACGCCACCGACTGCCACGGTTCGCCGCGCTGCTCGATGCGGTCGTCGGCCAGCGGACCCAGGCGGTTGGCAATCAGCGACAAGTACGTGACCCGCTCGGGGATCAGACCCACGATCCGTGCCGCAGTGGCGTCGAGTGCGGGGAGATTTGCGCCGACCAACACCAGTCCCATCCGTTTCAGGCTGCCCATAATCGGCCCGTCCCCCTCCATGCAGTCGATTCCGTCGACGATGGCCAGGGCCCGGGGCAGCGTGCAGTTGACGTCGGCGACGGTTTCGGGAATCCCGTTGTGGTGCAGTACGTTCTTGGGCCAGCCGTACTTGATGCCGGGCAGCACGCCGTAGAAGTTCTTCATCGCACAGGTCAGTCCGACCCAATGGTGCGTCTTGAGCTTCGGCATCGACACGACAAAATCGGCTTCCACGACGCTTTGCGGCAGGTACAGACCCTTCAGCTTGCTGAAGCGTCCGCGGTTGGGTTGCCAGGCGACGTCCTGATAGTTGAGGTCGGCGAATCGCAGAGCGCCGTCGGCGAGCGCTTCGCCCACGCCCGACTCGGCGAGCGCCATCCGCGTATCGCGTACATGGCCCGGCGCCTCGCCGACCGTGACTTCGGCGCCCCAACCGCGAAAGACGTCCGCCGCCGCGACGATCATCGCAGGATGCGTCGTCATGTGCGGGATCTGGCGCGTCGGCTCCACAAGATTCGGCTTCAGCAGCACGCGGCGCCCGGAAAATTCCTGCGGCTTGGCGCCGCACGCCAGCAGTCCGTCCTCGATGGTCGCAGTCAGCGGACCGTCGTATTGTTGATTCTGGGCAATAAAGACCGGCGCCTTCTGACGAAAACGCGACGCCCACGCGGCCGCGCCGGCCAGTCCCGCAGCCGCGCCGCCCAGGGCGATGGCCTGGCGCCGGGTGAACCGTTGTTGGCTGGGAAGGGTTTCTTCACTCATGAGTTCGCCTCCTGGCGCAACGGGAGCAAGGGCTCCACGAGGAACTCGGCGAACCAACTCGCGGCAGGTTCGGCCGCCAGCAGCGTCAGCGCCAACTCGTAGGTCGACGGGGGCAGAACTGCGGAGGCGTCGGGGGAAGCCGGGCCGCCCTCGAACTGAATCGCCCGAGCGAGCCGCCGATCAGCGTCGCCGGGACGCCGCCCGTGAGCCGTAAGCCCCAGCAGGGCGAACGCCAGCGACGCGGGAGTCGTTGCTGCTTTGGCGTTGGCGGCCAGATAGTCGAGTGAAGCGGCGACGCGTTTGTCGCTTGCGGCTGTTTCGCCGGCCAGCGTCAGCATGGCGATACCGCTCGGCTGCAGGTGCGGCACGAGCGTCTGTCCCAAGACCATCGTATTGCCGTAGTTGGCCCCGCCGGCAGGCAGCAAGCGGTCGGCCACCAACCGTACGCCCTCGCGGACGCGCGGGTGCGTGGCGAACCCCGCCGCTCTCAAACCCATGACGAAGAAGCACGTCGGTTCGAGCCAGGAATGCGTGTCGGCGGCCCATGACCAGCCAGCGAGAGTCGTATCGTGACCGATGCGCGAGTCGCGCGGATTCGTCTTGCCGCGTTCGGCGAGGGCCCACCTGGCCGAGTTGGCCAGCGGCTCGGCAAAACGCTGTTGGCGATTCGCGCTGTCGACCGCCGCCCAGGCGAGCATCGCCAGGCTGGTGCACCAGCGCGGTTCGTCCAGATCAGCGCTAATGCCGACGGATCCATTCGACTGCTGCAATTCCGCCAGCCACAGAGCAGGGGGGAGGGCGTCGTCGACGCGGCCGTGCCCGAGCAGCGCCAACGCCGCCCAGGCCGCCGGTTCAGCGACCGACGTTCTCTGCGGTCCGTAGGACCATGCGGTGCATTTCGCCAACCGGCTGACAGCGGCTTCCAGCGGGGATGCGGCGATGAGCATGAGTGGGAGACCGAGCAACGAACAAAGGAAACGCAAAAAGGACACGCGCGTGGGCGTCGGGAGCGGAGCCGCGGGCGCCGATTGTCGCAATCGTAGGTTGCCCTGACGCACCGTGCGGAAACGAAGCGTTGCCGCCGGTCAACATACCGCATTTTGCCGCCGGACTGTGCCGTTTGTGACGGCCCACGGGACGAAAATCCTCGGCAGAACGGCCTTTGCTTTTTGACAGCGGCGGAAGCTGACATAGGTTTCATGTGGAGTCGGAAACAGGTTGTGGATGACTTCAGGCGACGCGAGCAGGCGTTGCCGGCAAAGTGCTTCTCTTCTTCTCTACTGTGCCCCGCTGCGGGGCGATTCAAGGACGAGCGTAAGACGAAGGCGGGCCTTGCCATCGGAGCCTGCTGCGTCCTCATCCTCGATAAGGGCAACTCGGCCGATGACCTCGGTCGGGGCGCAAAGCCACGGGGGCGTCGCACGTTAAGGCGTGCGGCGACAAGCCCGGCTGCCGAAAGGATGCAGCGTCAATGGACGCAGCGGCTCGTAATGGAAGCGGGATGAGACGCTCAATCGTTGTTTTTTAAATAGGCCGCGACGAGCGCCAGCTTGCAGGCTCGCTCCGTGAGGAAGGAGCGCGTTCGTCAGGTCGCCACCGGGAGCTTACCCAAAACTCGCTCCCGACAACCAGATTGGGCGTCGGCTCCAATGCGGAGTCGGCCCCGAGTAGCGGAGGATACTATGAAGTTGTTTGCTAAGAAGGTGCAGCGTTTCCTCGCCTCGGAAGACGGCCCGACCGCCGTCGAGTACGCCGTCATGTTGGCGTTGATCGTGATTGTCTGCCTCACGGCCATTCGTTCCATTGGAACGCAGGCTTCGGCGACCTTCACCAATGTCGCAGGTCAGCTCGGCAGCTAAGTTGCCAGCCGTCTACGCCCACTCTTGGATGTCCCGGGTTTGAATAATCTGTCCCCTCGGTCGGCATGAGCCGGTCGGGGGGATTTTTCTTTGGGCCGGCGGAACCGAATGGTCTGATCGCACCGGCCTGTCGCGGTCAGCAAAATTGGGGAGCAGACGCCGCTTCCGCGCGAGATGCGAGCTACGTTTGAGTAGCACAAGATAGGCCGCGCCGATTGCGCACCGTTGCGCCGGGCATCGGCGGGCCGGGGAGAACACGCTATGTTGAATTTCATGCCAGACGAACTGTTTGCCGCCACATGTCATTTGATGTGCTACGGTTTCGCGATGCTCACTGCCGTGGCGGCGTGCTTCTGCATGCCTCGGTGGTAGGGGCTGCGTCTCCGAATCCTGCCGGTTGCCGGCGACACGCATGACTCGCGACTCGGCGAGAGGGACCACCATCCATGATTGATTTCGAACATTTTGTCGCCAATTTGGCTGAGACCTGGCCGGCCTGGGTGGTCACCATCACCCTCGTCGTGGCCGCCGTGATCGACGGGCTCCAACTGAAGGTCCCCAACTGGATCACGTTTCCGATGATTCTCAGCGGCTGGGTCTACAGCGCTGCGCTGTCGCCCTACGCCGGGTGGGAAGGTCTGTGGCTGAGCCTGATCGGCACCGCCGTCGGCCTGGCCTTGCTGCTGCCGGCGTATGCCATCGGCGGCATGGGAGCCGGCGACGTGAAATTGCTGGCAGGCGTCGGCGCCTGGATGTGGGGCTCGGTCACCTTTTACGCCTTCGCCGTCTCGGCGTTGGTGGGGGGAGTGATCGCCGTGGGCATGGTGCTGTACAAGAAATCCTGGTCCAAACACCGCGACCAGTTCTGGTCGATCCTGAACGAAATCGCCACGGTGAAGGATCCCGAGAAGCTTGCGGAAATCGCCGCCGAGCGGAAGCCGCGGATGTTCTTGCTGCCTTATGGAATCCCCATCGCGATTGGCTCGATTGCCTACTTCGCGTGGACCGGGATGCTGAGCTAGCGGCGCAGGCAACCCCCGTGCGGGTGGGCGCATTGGCGATTTGTCGACGCTTAGACTGAACCGATTGTGCGGCTCTTGCCGAAGAATCCGACGAGCGGAGTAGAGTTTCCGCCTCGCTCAATTTGTACCCCGTCGCTTCGGGGGCCTTTGGCCCGGCGGCGGGGCGGACGACCGCAAGGTTCGCAGGACAATCGCTGACGCCGCGCCGCGGCCGATGAACTTACTACGAACTGACCAGCGACCTTGCACCGGGGGGGTGTCATGCGTCCCAAATCTCTTGTATTGCTCGCGCTCGCACTTGGCTGCGGCCTGATCGCTTCGATCGGCATCAGTCAGGTCCTGGATAGTTCGGGCAAGGCCGCGCCTGTCGAGACGGCGCCGATTTACGTCGCGTTGCAGAACGTGAACGTCGGCGACCCGATTACCGACGCGATGGTTTCGCTCGAGGAGTGGCCCAAGGACAAGGTTCCGGTTGGCGCCATCGCCAAGTGGGAGGACCTGGAAGAACGCCGCCCGCGGACCAATATCTACCAGGGCGAGCCGATCCTCGACACCAAACTGCTGGCCAAGGGCCAGGTGAACGATCCCATTCAGGGCGTGCCGTCCGGCATGCGTTTGAAAACGATTTCGGTGGACGCTCGCAAGAGCGCCGCCGGTTTGCTCAGCCCGGGCGACCGCGTCGACGTGCAAATCTACGTGCGTCGCAACGAGCAAGAGGGCATTACGACGCCGTTCACCAAGATCTTTCTGCAGAACATTCGCGTCTACGCGGTGGACCAGACGGTCGACAAGACGATCGACGGCGCCGAGGCCCGCAACGTGGCCAAAACGGTGTCCCTGATTGTGACGCCGTTGCAGGCCAACCGCATTACGCTGGCGGAGAACCTGGGCGAAATCAGCCTGATTCCCCGCAATCCCGACGACGAAGCCGTCGTCGACGACAGCGAACAAGACATCGAGGCGCTGCTGAATCCCAGCACGGCCAACAGCCGCGAAAAGGAACAGCTGGCGAAGCAGAAGAACGACGAGTCGTCGAATCCCATGGAGTCGTTGAAGGCGTTCATGCAGGCGGCGATGGACAGGAATTCGGGGCAGGCGGACGCCACCACGGCCGCTCCCTTCGAGATGGTCATTGTGTACCCGACCGAAGTCGACCGGGTGCAGTTTTTGGGCGGCAAGCAGGTTCACCCCGGCGCTGCGGGAGCAACGAGCATGGGCTCGTTCGCGTCGCCGCCGCCGGCGGCGAGCGCCCCAGACGCGGATCAGCCCGTGGCCGCCCCGTTGCCGCCCGATTTCCCGATTGACTTGCAGGCCAAGTAACGCCTGCCAGACGCCCTAATTTGATACCCCGAGATCGTCGTTCGGTGCGCCGCAAGGATGCAGGCTCGCCGGGCGAAACACGACAGCGCACGGCGGCTTCAACCGCCTTGATCTAGCCAAGGAAGTACAAGGATGTACCGCTTGTTCTCACCGCGCCGCGCGCGCCTCGGAAGAATCTGTGCCACGGTCGTGCTGGCGGCCACCACGGTCCTGGGGCCCGCTGCGCCGTCGACATGGGCCGCCCCCGGCGCCTCGGTCATTCGCAACGTGGCCAAGACCAACGAGCGCTTGGAAATGACTGTCAACACCAGTCAAATCCTGACGCTCGACACGCGGATTCCGCGCATGGTGGTCAACAACCCTGAGTTGGTCACGGTCACCGCCATCAGCGAAAACCAGGTGCAGGTCGCCGCCCGCAAGCCGGGCGTCACGCAGATCAACCTGTGGGATGAAAACGGCGACGTGCATACCGTCGACCTGTTGATCTTCGGCGACGTGCGCGAACTGGAAGTGCAGCTTAAGCGGATGTTCCCCGGGTCCAGTCTGCGGGTGGTCCGCCTGACCAACAGCTTGGTGCTGGAAGGGCAGGTCGATCGCCCCGAGATCGTCAGCGTCGTTCGCACCCTGGCCGAGGACTACGCCCCGAAGGTGGTCAACAACATCACCGTCGGCGGCGTGCAGCAGATTGTGCTGAAGGTGAAGATCATGGAAGTGTCGCGCACCAAGCTGCGACGCATGGGCACGGACTTTGCCATCTTCGGCAGCGACGGCTTCTTCGCTTCCAGCGTGTCTGACATCATCCAGAGCGTCTCGTCGGCAAGCGGCAGCGCAACTGGCGTCGGCACGACGGTGGACTTCGGCGTGATTGGCGACAATACGAAGTTCCTTGGATTTCTCGATTGGTTGCAGCAAAACAACGTGTCCAAGGTGCTTGCCGACCCGACCCTGACGACCGTCAGCGGCCGCCCCGCCAGCTTCAACGTCGGCGGCGAATTGCCGATTCTTGTTCCGCAGGGCCTTGGCAACGTGGCGATCGAATACAAGAAGTTCGGCACGCAGGTCGACTTCGTGCCGATCGTGCTGGGGGACGGCAACATTCGGCTAGAGGTACGTCCCCGCGTGAGCGAGGTCGACGACTCTCGCAGCGTGACCGTCAACTCGTTCAGCGTGCCCGCGCTGAAGGTTCGCGAGGTCGACACGGGCGTCGAGATGAAGGCCGGCCAAACGCTCGCCATCGCGGGCTTGATTCAGGAGCGGATTGAGTCGGTCCACCGTGGTCTGCCGTTTATCTCGGACCTGCCCGTCATTGGCTTGCCGTTCCGCAAAGTGCAAGAGAGCGTCAACGAGATCGAGTTGCTGATTCTGGTGACGCCCGACTTCGCGGGGGCGCTTGACCCGCACGAGGTGCCGCAATGCGGCCCGGGCATGGAGACCATGTCGCCCAGTCACGCCGAATTGTACTGCAAGGGTTACATCGAAGTTCCGTCGTGCGGTCCGTGCGGCGCCATGTGCGGCACGCCGCCTTGCGGTCCTGGCGCCGCCTGCCAGACCGGCGGTTGCCAGCTGGGCGGTCCCACGGCGATGGGTTCCAATGGATACGAGATGCCGGGCGGCACGCCGATCATGGCGACCGACGGCGACAACGGTTACCCGTCCAGCGGTTACCCCAGCGGCGAGTACATCATGCCCGCGACCGGAGAACCAAGCCTGGCCCCCGAGCCGGCGACGAGTGACGCCGACGACCTGCCTGACCCGTCGGCCGACGCGTCGCCGCAGAATCGTCACAACCGCACCGTACGAACTGCCGCCGGCAAACGCTTGCGGCGTCCCACCGCGACGCCCGGTTTAATCGGTCCGGTCGGTTACGACGTGCAAAAGTAAGCTAGGTTTTCAGCGAGGGGAAAACCCTTCCCGAGCGGGGCACAGGCGCCGGGAACTGCCCTTGGCGCAACCGGTCTCGATTCCGCACGTGCCGCGACGAGCCCGGCGAATACGACTGCATCGAAAGACTCCTATGGCCAACGTCCTGCGCATCGCCGTCGTCGAACCCGACGACTCCAATCGAGAGAACCTTAAGGCGGTTCTGCTCGGTCTGGAGACCGTTTGGCTCGAAGCCGAGTGCTCGCGCTACGAGTTTTTCGTCGACGTGGTCGAACAGACCAAGCCGGAGATCTCGCTCATCGGGATGGACGCCGATCCCGCGCAGGCGACGCGACTCATTGGCGATGTGCTAGCCAAGTGCCCCGACACGACGGTGCTTGTCTCCAGCCGCTCGACTGACGGCCGATTGATTCTCGAATCGATGCGAGCTGGCGCCAAGGAGTTCCTGACCGAGCCGGTCAAGGCCGAAGACCTCGCCACCGCGATTCAGCGCATACGCCGCCACACCGCCGGGACGAAAGGTTCGACCGAACGCCAGGGTTGCAACGTCATCGCCGTGGCAGGCGCTACGGGGGGCGTGGGCGCCTCGAGCATCGCCGTCAACCTGGCATGCGCCCTGGCGGCCGACGATCAAAACTCCGTCGTCCTGGCCGACCTCGATTTGGCTTTGGGCGACGCGGACGTGTTTCTCGACACGATTCCCGAGTACTCGCTCGCCGACGTCGCGCAGAACGTCGAGCGGCTCGACCTGACGTTGCTCAAGAAGTCGCTCACCAAACATGCCTCGGGCGTCCACCTGCTGCCGCGACCGATGCAGTTGGAGGACGCCCAGCTGATCACGCCGGATCGACTGCAACGCATCTTCGGCCTGCTCAAGACGTCGTTCACGCACATCGTCGTCGACCTCTCCAAAGGCTACAGCCCAGTCGACATGGCGGCGCTGCGAATGGCTGATCATATCCTCATGGTCACGCAACTCGACCTGCCGTGCTTGCGCAACGTGGTGCGGCTGATGGTCACGTTCGACGACGAGCCGGAGATTCGCGAAAAGATTCGCGTAGTCGTCAATCGGGTCGGCCAGGACAGCGGACAGATAAGCTTGAAAAAAGCCCGCGAGACGGTTGGCCGCGACATTTACTGGCAGGTGCCCAACGACTATCGCGTTATGGTCGAGGTGCGCAACAACGGCGTGCCGCTCTTGGAGCACGCCCCCAAGGCGGGCATCACGCTTTCGATCGGCCAACTCGCCGACGCCCTGTGCGGCAAGGAGCCTGACAGCGACGACAGTTCGACAAAGGGCCGCCGCTGGCTCAACCTCTGGCCGGCGAAATCGTAGCGAGCCTTCCTCGCGCCTCGCATCTCATTTCGCCCGTAGCAGCAGCACGGGCACGTCGACGCTGTGCTGCACCGGGCTGGCCGTCGAGCCCAGCAGCAGGTCGGCCACGCCGCGGTGCCCGTGCGTTGCCATGGCGACCAGATCGCACCCTTTCTGCTCGATTCGTCGGATGATCTCTCGCACCGGTTCGCCGTAGGCGAGTTCTGCGTCCGCAGGGACGCCGGCGGCCTGCAATTCCTGCGTGACCTTGTCGAGATAAGCCTGGCTCGCCTCCACCTCTTCGCCGCCCGCGTCGGCGCCGTGCCACTGGGCGGCCACTCCGGTCGCCACATGAAACGCCACCACGCGGCTGTGGTGAACTGGCGCGAGCTGCTTCACGTGCTCGATAATCGTGCGGTCGGTCTCCGTTCCGTCCAGCGGCATGAGAATTGTCTTGTACATGGGGACTCCTCTTGGACTGACGGCAAACGCTTATCCGCCCGCAAAGACCTTGGCTGCCTCTTTGAGCGAATCGGGGAGACCGTAGAGATCCATCGCGGTAATGAGCAGGGCGCTGCTCCAGCCGACGATCATCAGGAACCAGCCGTTCTTCCACGCCCCCATCCGTCGGCGGGACGAGGTGAAATGCAGCAGCGGAAACATCGCGAAGGGAAGCTGCAGGGCCAGGACAACCTGGCTGAGGACCAACAGGTCGTTGACGCTGCCTTCGCCCCGCAGGCCGACGATAACAATCGCCGGCAGAATCGCCAACAAGCGGGTAATCAGCCGGCGGATCCACGGCGCGATCTTCCACTGCATGAAGCCCTCCATAACCACCTGGCCGGCGAGCGTCCCCGTGATCGTGCTGCTCTGCCCGCTGGCAAATAGGGCGACGGCGAACAGGGTGCTCGCGGCCGCGGCCCCCAGTAACGGCGCTAGCGTCAGATAGGCAACGCGAATCCAGTCGGCGTCCGGTCCGAAGGCGACGACCCCCGCACCCGGCACCGTCGCGCTCTCCTTGCCGTAAAACACCATCGCGGCCAACACCAGGATCGCCGCATTGATGAAAAACGCAATCGTCAACGCGATTATCGAGTCGATCGTGTTGAACCTGATGGCGCGCCGAATCGACCGCTCGTCTTTTTCCAGCTTGCGAGTTTGCACCAGCGCCGAGTGCAGATACAGGTTGTGAGGCATCACCGTCGCCCCGATGATTCCCACGGCGACGACAATCATGCCCATTTGGCGAAAGCCGGGCCTGACGAGGGCCGCGCCCATTTCGCGAAAGTCGGGTTGGGTCTGCGGTAACACGAAGATCTCGATGAAGTAGCACACTGCGATCGTGGCGACGAACAAAACCACGACCGCCTCAATCGTTCGCATGCCGAAGCGTTGCATGCCCAACAGCAGCAACACGTCGAAGGCGGTGATGATAATCGCCCAGAATAGCGGAATATCGAACAGCAAGTTGAGCGCGACGGCGCTGCCGAGCACCTCGGCCAGGTCGCAGGCGCCGATCGCGATCTCGCTCAACAGCCAATTGGGCCAGCGGGTCCACCGCGGGTACCAGTCGCGGCAACATTGTGCGAGGTCCTTGCCGGTGACCACTCCCAGCCGCGCTGAAATGATCTGCAAGACCATGGCCATCGCGCTGGCCAATGCGACGACCCACAGCAGGGCGTACTTGAACTGAGCGCCGCCCTGCAGGTCCGTCCCCCAGTTGCCCGGGTCCATGTACCCCACGCTCACGAGCATGGCCGGCCCGATGAAGGCCCGCATCTGCTTCCAGAAGCCCGCCTGATGCTCCGGCAGTTTCACGCTGCCATGCACGCCTTGCAGCGAGACATGATCACCGGGCGGCCCCCCGGTCGCGTCGATGCCCGACTTCTTCGAATCCAGGGCCGCCACGCGGTCCGTCCTGTTCTGCACTGCGACCGCTTGGCGGGCAACAATCGCCAACCGTTGCGGGCCTCGCCCGGCAACGGAAAGGGGACGCTTGCACGCCTGTGCGGCGTAGGAGTTTGTGCATTATGGCCGCTGTGCGCGAATCAGTTTCTCGCCCAGCGCCCCCGCAGCGGCGAACCCATTCTATCCGTTTGGCCGGCGATTCGCGAGTTGTCCCCATGAAGGCGATCGAAACCCTCGATCCGGTGACTCTTGCCGTGTGTTGGCCGGCGGATTCTATCGCTGCCGTAGTACGGTCGGCGGACCGCGGCTACTGATGGGTTGGATTCTTCCGTTGCAACCGGTTCGTTCGGTCCAACCGGAGCCACCGTTCGCGCGGCAAACTTTACCGGGCGGCCATACTGGACAAACTCTGCCGGGCGGTGAGCTATGTTTGCATGACGCGAAATCCTTTCGTCGCCGCCCCGCCCGGTGCGCAACGACGGCACAACTCCCTGTCAGTTTGGTCGGGACCACCCTATGAGCAAGCTCACTGCCCCCTTGCCCGGCATGGGCCAACGCGATCGCGAAGCTGAGTTCGAGAAGCTCAAGCAGCGGATTCACTCCAAGCTGGTCGACAAGCTCGATCTGTCGCACGTCGGCGATTTGGAAGGCGACGTGCTGCGCCGCGAAATTCGGCTGGTTGTGGAGCATCTGTGCGATACCGAGGACACGTTCCTCAATCGCCAGGAACGCGACAAACTGATCGACGAAGTGCTGGACGAAACGTTCGGCCTGGGCCCGCTGGAACTGCTGCTGAAGGACCCGGCGATCAGCGAAATCATGATCAACGGTCCGAAGAAGGTGTACGTGGAAAACGGCGGAAAGCTGGAACTTTCCTGCGTGCAGTTCCGCGACGACAAGCATCTGATGCAGATCATCGACCGCATCGTGTCGAAAGTCGGCCGCCGCGTGGACGAAGTCTGCCCGATGGTCGACGCGCGCTTGCCGGACGGCTCGCGCGTCAACGCAATCATCCCGCCTCTGGCGCTCGACGGCCCGAGCGTCACGATTCGGCGGTTCGGCTCCAACCCGCTGAAGCTCGAGGACTTGCTGAAGTTCAAGAGCATGACGCCCGAGATGGTCATGCTGCTGGAAGGGGCCATGAAGGCCAAGCTCAACATCATTATTTCGGGCGGCACCGGCTCGGGTAAGACGACGCTGCTCAACACGCTGTCCAGCTTCATCAGCAACACCGACCGCATCGTCACCATCGAAGACGCGGCGGAACTGCAACTGCAGCAGGACCACATCGTGCGTTTGGAAACGCGGCCGCCGAATATCGAGGGCAAGGGCAAAATCTCGGCGACCGATCTGGTGCGCAACTGCCTGCGTATGCGACCGGATCGAGTGATCATCGGCGAATGCCGCGGTCCCGAGACGCTCGACATGCTGCAGGCGATGAACACCGGTCATGAAGGCTCGCTGACGACGTGCCACGCCAACACGCCGCGCGACGCCATCGCCCGGTTGGAAACGATGATCATGATGTCGGGCTTCGAAATGCCGGTCCGCGCCATGCGGACGCAGATTGCCAGCGCCGTGGACCTCATCGTGCAGGTGAACCGCCTCTCCGGGGGGCCGCGCAAGGTGACGGCCATCACCGAGATCCTCGGCATGGAACAAGACACCATCGTCATGCAGGACGTTTTCAAATACGAGCAGGACGGAATCGACGAAAACGGTCGCGCTCGGGGGCGGTTTATCTCGACCGGCATCCGACCGACGTTTATGCCGCGATTGGAAGCGCACGGCGTGCGATTGCCGGCGAGCGCATTCCGCGAACGCGTCATGTTGCAGGACTAAAGACACCCTTGCGAGACGGACGGCGATGGCCGACAGAGGGGAGCAGAGGGGCCCCTTTGCGGCGACGCCGTCCGAGGACAATTCGACGCGACCAGGTTGGTTGACCGCCTTGGTCACGGCTACCGTTAATCACGTGAAACTGCCATGTCTGCCACAATCTTGATTTCCGGCGCCGTGTTTATCGGCGTCGCGCTGCTGGTGGTGGCCGTCGCCAGCCTGATGCGCGACAAAGACATCTCGCAGATGGAAGGCCGGCTCAACGCACTGACCGGCAAAGGCGATGGTCGCGATCCGGCCAGCCTTTCGGAAATGTCGAAGCTGATCGCTGCGCAGAGAGGCGAGGGCACGAGCGCGCTCGACATACTGCTGACGCGCTGGTTCAACCTGACCCGGTTGTTCGAGCAGGCCAATGTGTCGATGTCGACCGCCACATTCTTATTGATCTGCGGCGGACTTGGCTTCGGGGCGGCGTCGCTGACGGCGGCCGCAGGCGTCAACTACATGTTGGCGCCGGTCGTGGGGAGCGTGTTCGCCCTGCTGCCGTTCGGGTGGCTGTCGTTTCGGCGCAAACGACGTTTGGCCAAGTTTGCCGCTCAGTTGCCTGAAGCGCTCGAACTGGTCGCTCGCGCACTGCGGGCCGGGCATAGTCTGGCCGCCGGTTTCAAGCTTGTCGCCAGCGAATCGTCCGACCCGATTGCGACTGAGTTCAATCGCGTCTTTGAAGAGCAGAACCTCGGCATCCCCTTCGAGGAGGCCCTTGAAAGCCTCACCGAACGCGTGCCGAACCTCGACCTGAAGTTCTTTGCCACGGCGGTCATCCTCCAGAGACAGACGGGCGGCGACCTCGCCGAGATCCTCGACAAGATCGGCTCGCTGATTCGCGAGCGCTTCAAGATTTGGGGGCAGGTCCAAGCGCTCACGGGCGAAGGCCGGCTGTCGGGCATCGTGCTGCTGGCCTTGCCCCCCTTGCTGTTCGTGACCGTGTATCGGATGAACCCCGATTACATGATGGTGCTGTTCACCGACGACCTGGGCAAGAAGATGCTCATCGGCGGGGTCGTGACGCAGCTGGTCGGTGCGCTGGTGATCCGAAAAATCGTCAACATTCGAGTCTGATATGTCTCTGCTGCTTGCCGCCATCCTGACGCCCACGATGATGACGCAGATTGCGATCTTCGGCGCCGTTGCGCTGGGGGCGTGGTGGTTGCTGGACTACATGCAGGACCGCAAGCCCACCGCGGAACGGCGGCTCGATGAATTTCGCGAACCCAACTCGCGCAAGACCGACCTGACGGGCGAGGGGCGCGGCAAGAGTAAGGGGGGCGCCGTCAGACGCGCGCTCGCCAAGGCCTCGCCGGCGCTGTCGGCCCCGCTGACGCCCAAGTCGTACGCCGAAGTCAGCAAAACGCGCGAAAAGCTGAACATGGCCGGCTTCCGCGGCGAAAATGCGTCGACCACGTTTTGGGCTCTGAAGGTGATCGGTCTGGCCGGCGGCTTCGTGCTCGGCGGCGGGTCGATGCTGATCTTCCGCGGCGTCAACATCGACTCGTTGACCTACGCCGGCGTGATTGCGGGCCTGTCGTTCTACCTGCCCGAAATCGTCGTGTGGTTCATCAAGAGAAATCGCCAGGACAATGTCTTCTACGGCTTGCCGGACGCGCTCGATCTGATGGTCGTCTGCGTCGAGGCCGGCTTGGGACTCGACCAGGCGATGCGCAAAGTCTCGGAGGAGATGAAGAAATCGTACCCCGTCATCGCCGAGGAATTCGGGCTGTGCAACTTGCAGCTGCAAATGGGCCGCGCGCGGAACGAAGTGCTGCACGACCTGGGAGCCCGCACCGGCGTCGACGACCTCAAGGCGCTGGCGGCCATTCTCATTCAGGCCGACAAGTTCGGCTCGAGCGTCGCCCAGGCGTTGCGCGTGCAAAGCGATTCGATGCGGACTCGCCGCCGGCAGTTGGCGGAGGAAAAAGCCGCCAAGACGGCCGTCAAGCTGATCTTTCCGCTGGTCCTCTTCATCTTCCCGGCGATTTTCGTCGTGTTGGTCGGACCGGCCGCGATCACGATGATCAACGAACTGTTCCCGTCGATGAACTGATCGCTGCGACGCGGGATCTTAGGCTTTCCCGCGGGCGCCACGGCTCGCCCGGGCCATGCGAACCGGGAAACTCGCCTCGGAACGCGCGGCGACCGCTGCCGCTGCTAGCGTTCCGGTCAGGCAAGCTGCGCAAGCGTGCGGGGTTGGTCCCAAAGTAGCGTAGGGGCGCGTAAGTTCGCGACGATACTGACGATGCTAACGGCGGAGTCGGCTCCCCGCGCCAACCGCCTGCGCTCCACGAAGATCTCTGTCCGCCGTCGGAGTTTCCCGCGCTCCGTCGCTGCGGTCTCACGCTGCCTACCGTTTAGGACCCAGAACCATGCGCAAGTACACTCTGCCCGCACTCTCTTGGGCGGCGACCATCGCCTTTGCCGCCGTCGCCGGGGCGCAGAACTGCCACTCGACGCTCAGCCAGACGTACAAAGAATCGTACATGCAGAACAGCATCTGGCCGTCGCAGTACATCAGCGCACCGCGTCGCGCGATCTGCGACACCTTTGCCATGATGACCAACAACGGCTGGCGCCAGCATAACATGCTCGGCAAGTACCACTTCAATGCCGAGGGCACCGAATTGTCCGAAGCGGGCCAAGTGAAAGTGCAATGGATTGCCACGCAAGCGGCGCCGCAACGTCGCACCATCTACGTGCAACAGGGCGCCAACGCCGAGACGACCTCGGGCCGGTTGGCCGCGGTGCAAGAGTATGTCAACAACGGCTACCCGCTGGCCGATCAGTCGGTCAACGTCAGCGAAACCCACCTGCGGTTCGAGGGCCATCCGGCTTCCACCGTGGACACGACGTTTGTGGGTTTCCAAGTGAATCAACCGGCGCCGGTGCTGCCTCAGACTGGCGGCGAATCGTCGGGCGAGTAGCCCGAGAGCGACGGCTGGGGTAAAAATGCCCGCGGCGCGTCGACCACGTTACAACCGTCCAACCCACGTCGCGGCAAGGATGCCCGCGGCCAACGGTGATCGCCACGGAGGGCGCTACGGTGCGAAACTACTGGATCGCAACTTGGACAGCGGCGGCGTTGTGCGCCGGCTGTGCCGGAACGAATGGCAGCCCGGGCGGCATGTCGACGGCAGCCTACGGACCCGCGTCCGGCGCCGCTGTGGCTGCGACGCCGGGCGCGTACGGACCCGTGCAACCTGTCAGCTGGACCGACAAGCTGCAAGCGGCCGTGACGGCGCCGTTTCGCACCGCGCCCAAACCGCCCGGCGAGCAGATCAGCCCCACGGACCCGCTGCTGCTGAGCAGAGGCGCCGGCGCCGCCACGCCCGATCTGTTCATCTCGTTGGCCGGGATGAGCGAACGGACCGGCGACATCGGGCAAGCTCGCCAGCTGTACCACGAGGCGCTGCGCCTGGACTCCAAGTCGAGCGAAGCGATGTTGGGGATGGCGCGGTTGGAAGACCGCCAGAACCGCCTCGACGACGCCCTGCGGTGGTACCAGCAGGCGGCCTACGCCAAGCCAGACGACGCGGCCGTGGCCAATGATTACGGCCTGTGTCTGGCACGCGCCGGGCGGATGGAGGAAGCTCTCACCCCGTTGGCGCAGGCGGCGCGGCTGGAGCCGCTCAAGCCGCTCTACCGCAACAATATCGCCAAGGTGTTGGTCGCGCTCGACCGTCCCGCGGAGGCCGCCCAGCAACTCGCGGCAGTGCATAGTCCCGCGACAGTCAACTTCAACATGGCCGTCTTGTTGATTGATCAGGGCCGGATGGCGGAAGCGGCTCGGTGCCTGCAGCTCGCCACGACGTTGGATCCGCAACTCACGGCTGCGAACGACCTGCTGGCCGAGATGACGGCTCCCGAAGAAGAGGAAACTCAGCTGACCGCGACGCCCGGCGACGCTCAGTACCTGGCCCAACGCCCTGGCGCCGATCCTCTGACCGCCGCGATCGCAGCGGCCGAGCAAGAGGCGCAACCTTGGTCGGCCAAACCTGCCGCCAGCGATGACTCGGTCTTGCCGACGCCGCCGGGAGCCCCGGCACAGGCGCCGCAGGACCATTTCTCAGAGCCCGTCTTGTTGCCAGCCGTCGACTGAGCGGACGCGCCAGCGCGGTGCGCCGCCGGCACACTGAGTGGCTGGAGACAATTGACGGCAGCCGCCGGAGAATCGAGATTCAACGATCGCCCGGTGCGACGAACACGGGCTTCGGCTTGGCCTGGGGCTCGATCGATTCGGGGAAAGCGACCGGCGATTGCGTGCCGGCCGCGCCATCGCCGGCGGGAGCGAACACCTCGTCCGCGAAACTCGCCGGGCTCACAGAGCCCTCCTGCGGCGCATCGGCCAGCGACGCCTTCCAGGGCGGCTCGGCCGGCTCGTTCGCCAGCGCGTGATCCGCCTGGTCTTGCAGCGGCGCGACGGCTGGCGCCTGCATCTCATCCGTAGCGACCGTTGGACCCGCCGGCCGCCCGGCGTGACCGCGGTGCGCGCCGGCGTCGATGACGCGGTAGCCGACGATGCCCACGAGTCCCACGACCAACAGGCCAATCAGCCCCAGGCCGCGTACGGCCAAGCCGCGGTCGACGGTGTCGCGCTGTTCGTCCATCGTTGCGGTCAGCCTGGGGGAATCCATGGCGTCTCCGATTCGGGAGACGGGATCGGCGACGAACACCGCCGCCGACAGCTGAAGCGTAGCACACTGGCGGCCGGGGTTCACCGTCAACTTACCCGCTCGGCGACGCGCAGCTTGGCGCTACGGGACCGGGGATTGCGGGCCTGTTCTTCCTCGCCGGCGACGACGGGCCGGCGGGTCAGGACCGTCAGCCGCGGATCGTCGCGAAACGCGGTCTTCACCAGCCGGTCCTCCAGCGAGTGGAAGCTGATGATCGCCAATCGCCCGCCCGGGCCCAAACAATCCGGCAGCCGGCGCAGCGCCGTCGCCACCGCATCCAGTTCGCCGTTCACGGCGATTCGCAACGCTTGAAACGTGCGCGTCGCCGGATCGATCTGGTGCCCTTTGCTGCGCGGCACGCAGCTGCGCACCAGGTCGGCCAACTCGGCGGCCGTGCGGATGGGCGAGCCGGTCCGCCGGCGCTCGACAATCTTGCGGGCAATCCGCCGACTGAATCGCTCCTCGCCGAACTGATAGATCA
>JAGQOU010000533.1 GCA_020427145.1 Planctomycetales bacterium
AAAAACCTGGGCGTTTCTTGCATGCAAGTCACGCAATTGCTTCAGCGCGCAATTCAGGGCGACAGCCAGGCCCGCGGCGAGTTGCTGCAGGCCACCTACGATCAATTGCGCTCGTTAGCATCCGCGCGAATGCGTGACGAGCGTCCCGATCACACCCTCACCGCCACGGCACTGGTCCACGAGGTCTCGCTTCGACTACTCGGCGACCAGGAAATGCGGGCCGCCACGCGCGGACAATTCCTGGCCCTGGCGGCCGCGGCGATGCGAAATCTGCTCGTGGACCACGCCCGGGCCCGCGGGCGTCTGAAGCGTGGCGGCGGCGAGAAGCGGCTCTCGCTGGACGTCAACCTCGTCGTCGATGCGGCGCAAAACGAGGAGCTTTTGGAGTTGGATGAGGCGCTGGAGCGGCTTCGCTCGCTGGATGAGCGGAAGAGTCAGGTGGTTGAGTTGCGCTACTTCGGAGGACTTTCGATTGAAGATACGGCCCAGGCCCTTGATATCTCACCGGCGACGGTGAAACGCGACTGGGAAGTCGCCCGCAGTTGGCTCTTGCGGGAACTGCGGCCGGAGAGCGGACATGTCGAATGACCGCGCCAAACGAGCCCTGCAAGTCTTCGAGGCGGCTTTGGAGACGCCGGCCGCCGACCGCTTGGCCTGGATCCAACAAGCGTGCCGCGGCGACCCGGACCTGATCGCGGAGGTTACTTCGCTGCTTCAGGCCCATGCCATTTCAGCCAGTTTTCTTGAGCCGTCTATCGATGTTCCCGTCGATCGGACGTCGACGAGCCTGGCCGTCCAGGCCATCACGCCGGCAATGCGGCTCGGCGATTTTATCGTCGGCGAACAAATTGGCGCCGGGGGCATGGGCCTGGTTTATCGCGCGCGACAGATTTCACTGAATCGGTTGGTCGCACTGAAAATCCTCGCACCGCATTTGTCGGCGTGGGACGCAGCGCAATCCCGATTTCAGCGGGAAGTCGAAGCTGCTGCTCGGTTGGATCATCCGCATATCGTCGCCGTCTTTACCCGTGGGCAGGAGGCGGGATGGGCCTACTACGCGATGGAACTCGTCGATGGGCCGACGTTGAGCGACGTGATCGAGGACCTGCGGCGGAATCCGCCTCCGGATCTGAAAGACGCGGCTGAACTCCGGACCCGCCGCGGGGAATCCCTGACGAGTACTCGCAAAGGTGCTCAGGACGCCACCGCTTGTTCGCACGTGCGCGACGACGCCGTCGCGAACTCGATGCTTCTGACGAGCGCGGGCGGCTATTTTCACGCCGTCGCCCGACTGATGGCCGACGCGGCTGGCGCTCTGCAGTACGCGCACCAAATGCAGGTGATTCACCGAGATATTAAACCGTCCAATCTTCTGCTGTCTGCTAACGGCACGTTGCACGTGAGTGACTTTGGATTGGCCAGAATTGCGCAGGAGCCGGGACTCACCAGGACCGGCGATCTTCTCGGCACCCCGTACTACATGGCGCCCGAACAGATTTCTACGGCCTTCGGCGAGGCGGGCCCGGGCGTCGACATCTATGCGCTGGGCGCCACGCTCTACGAACTGCTGACGCTTGATCCACCGCACCAGGGCGAGAGCAGCGAGCAGGTTATCGCGTCCATTCTCAACGAAACGCCGGTCCCTCCCGGCGAAGCCAATGGCTGCGTGCCGCGCGACTTGGAGACGATTTGCCTGAAATGTCTGGAGAAGACGCCGTCGCAGCGTTATCCCTCGGCCCAAACATTAGCCGACGACCTAGAGCGCTTCTTGCACGGTCTACCGATTCAGGCGCGCCGGATCTCCCCGTTTGATCGCGGCGCACGCTGGGTGCGACGCCGGCCATGGACGTCGACTGCTGTTGCGGGCGTTGTGTTGTTGTTGATGTCCACGCTGTTTTTCGCCTATCGGGATTACAACACGCAGGCAAGTTGGACTGAGCAGCAACTATCCGGATTGTTCGACGCCGCGGAACTGGCCGCGATCGTCGGAGACGTGCAGCGAGCCGACGGCGCGCTGGACGAAGCCGAACGCCTGGGAGCACCGACGGCGCAGTTGCTGATGTTATACGGATTCCAATTTGAAGTAGCGCGCCTTCTCTT
>JAGQOU010000035.1 GCA_020427145.1 Planctomycetales bacterium
ACTTGGCGGTTGGAAACCAAGGGAATAAGGACTTTGCAGTTCTCCTGGAACCGTCGCCCCAAGGCGAGAGTCTTGGCCCCGTCGCAGAGGCAAAAACCGCAAAGGGCAATCCGAGCCCCGACTACCCCGTGGGCCACTGTCGGCAATATTCGTACAGCGCCATCGCCGTGGCGGTGGCGACGTTGTAGCTGAACGGCATGCCCCACACGGGGATCTCGACCACGTCGTGCAGGTGGCTGAGCAATTCGGGCGTGAGCCCCGTGCGCTCGTTGCCGATCACCAGGGCCGTGCGGCGCGGAAACTCGAAGTGATGCAGGTCGTGGCTGCCGGTGGTTTGCTCCAGCCCCACCAGCCGGTAGCCTTCCCGCTTCAGCTCCGCTAGCACGGGGGGGAGCGTGCGGTGCGACTCGATCGCAATGGCGTCGGCCCCGTCGCGGGCAATCTTGCGGTCGAGCTTGGTCGGCCCCGTGCAGAGCAGCCGGGACACGCCGCAGCAGCTCGCGGCTCGAACAATCCGCGACAAGTTCACATTGCTGCGCAGCGGCGCGCACACGACCAACAGCTCCCGCGGCTGGGCCAGCTCGCGCGGCGGTTTGTGGCGTTGGTGCTCGAAGGACATTCTGGGGATCGACTTGGAAAATGCCGAGGAAGCGAGGCGTCCCGGCCCGCCTTGACTTTGAACCACGACGGCACGACGGACACGACGAGAATTCGAGCGAATGCGACCAAATTGACCACGCTCGCCCGCGACGCGTCGTGGGCGAGCAGATGCGACCATCATCCCCAAGTCGCCGTGCTCGTCGAGTCGTCGTGGTTCAAATTCCTGGGCCGCGCTGGCGACTTAAGCGGTTTCTTCGCGACGCTTCTGAAGTCGCCCCGCGAATCTCCCGCTTTGTGGTTTCGGCCGATCGCGGTAAGCTGGGCGTTTCCCCGTTGCCGCCATCGCCCGCAATCCCCGGCCATTGCCCGCCTTCCGCCCGCTGCCTGCGCATGTTCAGCCGCCGCGATCTGTTTCTGGCCGTCCTCGCCGCCGCGGGGCTCGTCGCGGCGTTGGCCTGGTCGCTCGGCCGGGGCACGCTGCCGCGGGCTGATTTTACCTTCTGCAACGGCACCGAGGTCAAGAGCCTCGACCCGGCGAAGGTCACCGGCCAGCCGGAAGGTCGCATCATTTACGCCCTGTTCGAAGGGCTGGTCCGCTGGGATCCCGAAACGCTCGAACCGCTTCCCTCGGGCGCCGTCAGCTGGGAAATCTCCGACGACGGCCTGCAGTACACGTTCCACCTGCGGCCCGAGGCGCAGTGGTCCGACGGCACGCCGGTCACGGCCGGCGACTACGCCTACAGTCTGCGGCGGTTTCTCGATCCGCGCACGGCGGCCGAGTACTCGTTTCTGGCGTGGAATCTCAAGAACGGCCGGCGCTACAGCGGCGGCGCGGGAGCGCTGCGCCCCGGCGATCTCGTGGAAGTCGAGCTGAATCTGCCGGTCGACGCCATCAACACGCTGCGCGGCGAGGTCGTGCATGGCGAGTTGGTGCGCGTGCTAGGCGACGACGGCCAGGAGCTTTCGACCGAGCAACTGGAAGAATTGGCCCAGCGCGAAAGCGTCGATCGCAGCGGGTGGACGTTCGTTGTGCAGACCGGCGACGGCCAGCGGTCGTTTCGCTACGCCGACGACGCGACCGCCGCCAAGCAGGAGCCGCCGGAAGGAATTGAGTGGTGCCGGCAAACGCTGGTCGACTTTTCGACCGTGGGCGTCGAAGCGGTCGACGACCACACGCTGCTGCTGACGCTGCAGGATCCCACGTCGTATTGGCTGGCGCTCACGGGGTTCTATCCGCTGTTTCCCATGCAGCAGGCGTGCGTCGAGAAATACGGCTCGCCCCGGTGGACGTACGTCGACAACATCGTCTGCAACGGTCCGTTCGTGCCCGAGTTCCGCCGCTTCCGCGACCGCATGCGACTGAAGCGCAGCGACACCTACTGGGATCGCGACAACGTGGCGTTGGAGACGGTCGACGTGCTGGCGGTGGAGTCGGTCAACACGTTTCTCAATCTGTTTCTCACCGGCGAAGTGGATTGGATTCAGGAAGCGCCGCCGCAGGCGATGCGGGAACTGCTGGCGGAAGTGCCGCCGCGTGATGACATCAACCCGGCGCCGATGCTCAACACCTACTATTACCTGCTGAACGTCGACCGCCCGCCACTGGACGACGTGCGGGTGAGAAAGGCGTTGGCGCTGGCCATCGATCGCGACGAACTCTGCGGCCGCATTTTCCCCTCCGGCGAAATGCCCGCTTTCAGTTTGGTGCCGCCCGGGTTGCCGGGCTACGACCCGCCCGTGCTGGGCGACCCCGCGGCGGCCCAGGCCGAGCGCGTCGCGCAGGCGAAGCAGTTGCTTGCCGAAGCGGGCTACCCGGACGGCCGCGGTTTCCCGCGGCTGGAGATCATGTACAACACCCACGAGGCGCACCAGCTGATCGCCGAGGTGATCCGCAAACAGTGGGAGCGCAATCTGGGGATCGTCGTGAAGAGCCGCAACGAGGAGTGGGGCTCGTATCTGGCGAGCCAGCGGCAGTCGCGGTTCGATATCTGTCGCAAGGGCTGGATCGGCGACTACGCCGACCCGAACACGTTCCTCGACATGTTTGTCACCGGCGGCGAACAGAACAACACGAACTGGGGCCGCACGAAATACGACCAACTCATCCGCGCCGCCGCCGCCGAGACCGACCCCGCCAAACGGCTGGCGCTGCTCCGCGAGGCCGAAGTGATGCTGATGGACGAACTGCCCATCATCCCCGTCTATTTCTACGTGTCGAAGAATCTCGTGAAGCCGTATGTTCGCGGGTTCTACAACAACATTCAGGACTATCACCCGCTGTGGGCGATTTGGATTGACCGCGACGGCGACACGCCCAGCGACTTCGTGAAGGAATCGCCGTGATCGCCTTTTGCGTCCGACGACTGCTGTGGATGGCCGCGACGCTGTGGGTCGTGTTCACGGTCACGTTCTTTCTGGTCCGGGCCGTGCCGGGCGGGCCGTTCGACGCCGAACGGGAGCAACCCGAAGAAGTCCGCGCCAATCTGCGCGCCAAGTACAATCTCGATGCGCCGCTGCACGAGCAGTACCTGACCACGCTGTGGGAGATGGCCCACGGCGACCTGGGTTATTCGATGAAGATGGACATCTCGGTCAACGAGATCGTCGCCGACGGGTTTCCGGTGTCGGCGTCGCTGGGGCTGCTCGCCCTGACGTTCGCCATTCTGCTGGGGCTGACCACCGGGGTCGTCTCGGCGTTGTTTCGCGGCTCGGCGGGCGACGTGCTGTTACGGCTGGCGGCGACCGTCGGGATTGCGCTGCCCAACTTCGTCATCGCCGGCGTGGCGATTATCGTGTTCGTGTTTTGGATTCCCCTGTTGCCGGCCGCCGGCTGGGGGAGTCCGCGGCAGATGATCCTGCCGGCGTTCTGCCTGGGGGCCCCGTACGCGGCGTACGTGGCGCGGATCTCGCGCACCAGCATGCTCGACGTGCTCTCGCAGGATCACATCCGCACCGCCAAGGCCAAGGGCGTCGGCCCGGTGCGCGTGGCGCTGGTCCACGCTCTGCGCGGGGCGCTGCTGCCCGTGGTGTCGTTCATCGGCCCCGCGATCGCCGGCATTCTCACCGGTTCGTTGGTGGTCGAAAAACTGTTCGCCGTGCCGGGCATCGGCACCTACTTCGTCGACGCGGCGCTGCAACGCGATCTCACGCTGTCGATGGGCGTGGTGATGCTCTACACGCTGCTGCTGTACTCGATGAACTTTTTGGTAGACCTGTCGTATGCGGTGCTGGACCCGCGAGTGAAGTTGGAGTGAGGGGGGGGGATCGGTGACTGGTGACTGGTGATCGGTGATCAGTTACCAGTGATCGGTGACGGGAAGCTACCCACTATCCTCTACCGACTACCGACTACCGACTACCCACTACCCACTACCCACTACCCACAACCCCCCCCCCCCCCCAAAACC
>JAGQOU010000534.1 GCA_020427145.1 Planctomycetales bacterium
CCCATCCGCCCTCCCCCTTCCGCCTTCCTCCGTTCGTCCTGGCATGACGCTGGTCGAACTGCTGGTGGTCGTGGTGATCGCCACGATGCTGGTGGTCGGCGTGGTGCCGCTGCTGTCGCCCAACAACGACGCCCGCAAGATCCGCGAGGCGTCGCGCGAGCTGCACACGTACATCACGCGGGCCCAGGCCGAGGCCGCTCGCACCGGCCGGCCGTACGGCATCGGTTTTCGCGAAACGACCGCAGATAGCGGGTTTGCGCTGGAAGCGTTCATGATCGCCGAACCGGCGCCGTTTGCGGGGTTTGATGATTACTCGAAGGTGCGATTGGCAAGTCCGGACGGGCAAGGGCGACCGCAGGAACTGCGGTTTGTTGTCTTTGACGGAACCGGCTACGTCGCCGACCCGCTGCCGCCGAATTTTTTGCGTTGGGGCGACGTGGTCGAAGTCGATGGCATTCGGTATCGCATCAACGACAAGGATCAAGACGGCGACCGCAACGACGACGATGCTACTACGCCGCCATTTCAACCCGGCGGTTTTTATACGAGCAGCGATCGCAACACTTATGACTGTGAAGCAGAAATAAGCGGAGATCGTATGCCGGCCGTCAATTATCTGCGCGGCGGGTTCAGTGAGCCGAAGTCGTACATAGTTCGTCGTCAGCCAACCAATACGTCGGCGCAGCCGTTGTCGTTTCCGCGGGGAATTGGCGTCGACCTTGTCGCGTCGGGTTTCGACGCGGTGCGGTTTGAAGTGCGAGACGTGGATGGCAATTTGATGAACACGTCGCCGATCATTACGCAACCCAACGCCCTGCCGGTGACAAATCCAGCGCCGCCTCAATTCGGGCGGCTGCTGTCGACGACTTGGACGCAGATTCGCGGCATGAACCCGCCGCCGACGCCGTTTCCTGCCGACGTGCCGCTGACCATCGGCATCATGTTCAGCCCCACGGGCGAAGTCGACTCAGTTGCCGTCAACGGCGAGCGGCAGGCGGGGTACACCAAGCTGTTTCTGTTGCTGGGTCGCGTAGAGAACGCGGTGACGGGCTTGCGCGAAGCCGCGCAGGGCGACTACACCATTGTCCCGGATGCGGCGAATTTGACCAATGTGCCCGGCGACAACGACCTTGAAGAAAAACTGCAGGAAGAAAACAACTGGCTCAACCTCGACAGCCGGTGGTTGGTGATTGCCGCGAGCACCGGGCGGGCCGTGGTTGGCGAGAATCGGACGATCGATATGGACGTTTATGTCAATCAGAACGTCAACACCGATGGCGATAACGATGACTTCGAGGAGGATTTCGACGAGCAGCTCGCGCTCGCACGAAGCCTGGCCGCCGACATGAAGCGAACGGGAAAATGAGCATGAATGCTGGACGCGAAATGCGAATTGCGGAACGCCGGCCGCGGCAAGCGGTCGCGCTGCGCGGCAGCGCGTCGGCCCTCGCCCGTCTCCCTTCCGCCTTCGGAGCGTCCCTGGGGGCTCCCGTTGGTCGTCCCCAGCCACTCGTCGCAGAGTCTCCTTCCCCCTTCCTCCTTCCCCCTTCCCCCTTGCAACATTCCGCATTGCGAAGCGGCATCAGCCTGTTGGAAGTGCTGGTGTCGATGTTCGTGCTGCTGTTCGGGTTGCTGGGCGTGGCGTCGATGTTTCCGGTGGGCAACTTCTACGCCGCCAGCGGCGAAAAGTACGACCGCACCGCCTCGGCCGCCCCGGCTGCGTTCGCCGAGTTGAAAGCTCGTGGGTACCTGCGGCCTGAGAATTGGGTTTACGCGCCGCCGCCGAATTACGCAGTCGCTGAGATGGGCTCGTACAACGCCGGCAACGAGTTCTACCCCGTGATGAATCCGCAGTCGGGTGCGAGGTACGAACTGTTCAACGCTCCCTTCGCGGGCCCGGCTGACTTTCACCCGGGGCATGCGTTTGTGATCGACCCGATGGGCGTGGCCGAAGTGGTGGCGCCAAATGCTGCCGACCAGAACGCACATTTTTTCCCCTACGCTCGTTTTGATGGCAGCAGCGCGGTCGACGGACAAGCCAACACGATCAATCCCTGGGGCCCCGGTGTACTGGCCGGCGAGCAATGGCCCGTTCGCCGTGTGACATTGGCGCAGCTGAATGGCACGGCCTACCGGCCGATGACTCGCGGCGTGGCCGAGTTGGCATTCTCGTTGCGCGACGATCTGGCCGACACGCTGCCGGAAGAAAGAGATCGCCCCGGGGAGGTGCTGTGGAAGGTCGATGACAATGGCACTCCGGAAGATATCAGTGACGACACGCCGCTGGCGCGCAACTACGACGGCACATTCACCTGGCTGGCGACGGTCGTGCCGACCTCGACCGAGGGGCTGGCGTTGATGCAGCCGGGGCATCCCAACTACGGCAGCGAGTTCTACGACGTGTCGGTGGCGATTTTTTCGCGTCGCGACACCGTGCCGAGCGTCGAGAGCGAGCGGGCGATCGCCGC
>JAGQOU010000535.1 GCA_020427145.1 Planctomycetales bacterium
GGTTGATGTTGACGTGGATCTCCCGTTCCTTGCCGCCGAACAGCTGCGTGCTGGCGACGCCGTCTACCTGGCTGGCGATCTGCTCCTCGACCTCCTCGGCAATTTGCTTGAGCGCCCGCTCGTCGTACCCTTCCGGCCCGCTGAGCGTGACCAGCATTAGCGGCGCGTTCTCAAAGTCGATCTTCGTCACTTGCGGCTGCACCTCGCGGCCCAGGGGCAGTTCGTTGCGAATCCGGTCGACCAGATCCTTCACCTCGCGCTTCGCGTCGTCGGGATCGACGCCGTCGAGAAAGATGATCTGCGTGACCGCGGCGCCGCGCATGCTAGTCGACGCAATGAAGTCGACGCTCTGCAGCGATTCGAGCGCCTCTTCGATCTTGCGGGCGACTTCGTTCTCGGCCTCGCTGGGTTGAGCGTCGGGGTAGGGCACCGCCACCAGCACCACGGCCTTGGTGATCGCCGGAGTGCGTTGCACCGGGGTGAACGTGGCCGAATAGAGCGCCAGCAGCATCACCAGAATCGTACCGATGAGCACGACGCGGGGGTGATCGACGGCGGCGCTGCTGATCTTCATGCGTGTGATTCGTACGGTCGACTAGCGAGACGTGGCCGCGGGGGTCAGGCGTGCTTGGGCTTCGGGGGTGGCCGGCTCCACTGGCGGCAACTCGCTTGCCAATCGCACTGGCTGGCCGTCCGCCAGCCGATACTGGCCGCGGGTGATCACGTTATCCAGCACCACGTCGCTGGCGGGCGCCACGACCACGTCTCCTTGGTCGGACCAATGCGACAATTCCACGCGGCGGGCGTGGTACACGGGAGCTTCGCCGAGCGACCAGTACAACAATTCCAGCGGAGCCGGTCGGGAATCCACCGTGAACACGAACGCGCGGTTGCCGCGATACAGAACCGCGCTGGCGGGGATCTCGTAACCGAGGACTCGATCGACCACCAGTCGCGCCGTACCCACCATGCCGGGCCGAAGCAGCCGCTGGCGGTTGTCTAACTGCACTTCCACATCGAACAGCGTGGTCTGCGGATTGGCGGCTTCCGCGATTCGGAACACTTCGCCGTCGATGGCGGGCCACGCGCGGCCAAATTGATCGCGCCCTTCCAGCTTCACATGCGCCCGAAACACGGCCACCTCGGGCGGCGCGTCGTCCTCGGCGGCCGTGAGCGACGTCTCGCGCCGCAACTGCTCGACCTCTCGCTGCCGACGCTGCAACTCGCGCACGCGCGACTCGGGGACGCTGACCACCAGCAACACGTCGTCGTTTTGCAGCAGCTCGAACACGATTTGATTGGGCGCGACTGACTCGCCGGGATGGATCAGACGACGCGAAATCGTCGCGGCGACGGGGCTGCGCAGCGTGGCGTCTTCCAGGTTCTTGCTGGCGGTCTCGAATTGCGCCTGCGCCAGCGCCAGATTGGTCACCGCCTGCTGCAGGACGGTTTCGGAAACGGAGCCGGCGTTTTGCGCTCGGGCGCGCTGCCAACGCTCCAACTCTGTGGTGGTTTGCTCGACGCGGGCCATCGCTTCGCTGCGCTGTGCGCGAAAGACTCGATCGTCAAGCACCGCAAGCACCTGGCCCGCCTCGACCCGGTCGCCGTCGTCCAGCGGACGCCCCGCGGCGTTTTG
>JAGQOU010000536.1 GCA_020427145.1 Planctomycetales bacterium
TCGATCATCGGCGTGATGTCCATCTCGGCTTCCGGCAACGCCGCGGCGCCACGGAACGGCGCATCGTCCAACTCGTCGTCGAGCGGCGCGGCGGCGGGGGCGGTGGTTGCTTCGGCCATAGTTACGGCTTCGGGTGAGCCCGCGAATTACGCGAGCGGATGCGATTCACGATGTGGTTGGGGATAACTGCTTTGCGAAGGAAGGGAGAGGAAGCGCGAGGCCGGACTTCTTATTGGATTATTGGAGCTGTGTCTGCGGGCCCTAGAGTTGGCTGCCGCCACAAAACAAATCGGACGATTCATGGAACTTGCGGGCGTTCGCCCGGGGTTAGTTCGGCAATATGCCGCGCAGGGCCTCGAACATGCGTCCCAGACCGACGCCCACGAGGTCTTCCATCTTGCGAATCCGCACGTTGATGCTGGCCGTGGCCAGCACCAGCGGCACGGCGATCGCCAATCCCAGCGCGGTCGTGATCAGCGCGAACTGAATGTCTTGGGCCATGGCCGTGGCGTCGACCTGTTCGCTGCCGCCGAGCTTGGCGAAGGCGCCCATCATGCCCATGACCGTGCCCAACAGGCCGATCATCGGAGCGGTCTTGGTGACCGTGGAGACCCAGCTGAGCCGGTGCTCGATATCGGCCATCACGTCCTGCTGAAACCGTTCGCCGATGCGGCGCCGCAGGCGCGTGTAGCCGAGGTCGCGATTGGCGATCGCGAACAACGCCAGCTGCGGCATCGCCCGGCGGTCGCCCTCGCAGAGCTCGACGGCTGTGTCGTACTGCTTGGCAGCGAGCGATTGCTCCAGCTCGCCGAGAAACTCGGCTTGTTCCTCTTCGTCGATGAAACGCGTGTCGGCAACGCGCCGCCAAACCATGATGACGCAAAACGCGCCCCACAGCGCGATCAGGGCCATCACGAAGTAAACCAACCAGCCGATAAGGGTATATAAGTCGGGCATTGTTTAGTAATCAACGCGGTAAACGGAGGAAGGATCAAAAGTACTTCTGGTCGATAACTTCAAAGACGTAACCGCCGCGACTCTCGACGACGGTGAAAACGGTTTCGCGGATCTTGTTGGGGTCGCCGTTGTAGGTCGTGTTGGCCTTCTTTTCCAGCGTGTACAGCAACGCCTCCACGTCAAATGGAAAGAAGAGCAAGCTGAATCGCCCAAACTGCGAGACGCCCGCTTTGCGAGCCAGTTGCAGCGTGAGTTCCGGCATCGGGCCGTCGGCGGGCACCGTGCGACCGTAGCTGTTGTACTCGGCGGATTCCGCGGTCTTTGTCTTGATGCCCTTGGTAAAGTCCCAAGCCATGTGCAACTTGTTGTCGCGGCCAATCACGCCGATCTCAATTTTGTATTGATCGAGCCACGCGGCGTATGCCGTCTGCGACTTCGGCTCGAAGCGAATCTTCCACCGTTCCCAGCGGGGAACGCGTTCCACGACGCCGTCGCCTCCGGGCCCGGCTTGCCGCGCGTCGCCCAGGCCTTCGCCTTTGCCCGCCTCGGAAGCCGCGTCGATCGCCGCGTCGGACAGCATCGCCTCGTTCAACGACAGCGCGTCGAGCGCATCGAGCGTGTCCTGCAGCTGCGGTTCGGAGAGTTCGGGCGCGTCCTGCATGCCGGGCGGTTCGGGCTCGTCGGCAATGCCCTGGTTCGCATTGGGGCTGGAGGCCTCGACCGGCACGAATTCGATGGCTTGAATCGTGTCGCCGAATTTGTTCGAGAAGAACACAATCGCGAGCCCCGCGACCGCCGTTCCGACCATCAACAACAGCGCGATCAGCAGCGTCGACGTGCGATCAAACGAATTGACGGCCAGCGCATAGCGCGGCCGACGCGTCGTTTGCTTGCGGGGGTCGGGGGCGGTCGCCATCGGTTGAAAACTGGGGGCTGGGGCAGGTACTGGGGAGCGGCAATACCGCGTCGCGAGCGGCTAGGGCAGCGGCGGAGCGTTGGGGCGGACCGTACGATACCAATCTTTCCACTTGACGAGCACGCGGTCGCGCTCGGCGTCTTCGAAATTGTCGCTCAAACCGAACCCCTCAAACTTCCGGCTTACGAACCGCAACGAGTTGCGGGCTTCGCGCACGACGCGGCGGTCGGGGTCGGACATGGCGTAGATCAACGTCGGGACGTAGTCGAGGTTGCGCATCCGCCCGAGCGCTCGCACGGCCAGCACGCGCGCCGGCGGGGCCCCGCTGCGAACCACCTGCTGCAGGCGGCGCGCGTCCTTGGGGGTGACGTTGTCGACGCGGAGCGCCGCGGGGTCGTCCAGCAGCGCGTCGAGTGCGTCGCTGTCCGTGTCGTCGAGCATGCCCAGCAGTTGGTCGACCTCGGTGGGCTTCGATTCGACGACGAGCTTGCCGCCCTTGAGTCGCACTTTCGACAGGTCGCGCGGCAAGCCGCGGCCGCCCACCAGCGTTCCCTCGCCCAAGCTGGCCTTGATGGTCTGTTGAGTCGAACGCAACAAGAATAGGATCGCGAACGCGGTCGAGCACGGCGCGCCATCGCGATCGTTCCAGGAACCGTCCTCCTTTTGGTTTTTCTTCAGGAATTCATAACCCTGCTGGTACCACTCGGGTTCCTCGTTGATTTCGCCGGCAATGTACTCCTCAAAACTCTTGTAACGTTCCAGCGAGTACAGGTAGTAGCTCTTGTGTTCGGTGTTGCTGTCGACGCTGAAGTTCTTGTCGAACCAGCCTTGGCCGCGTTTGACGCATTCCAGCAGACGCTGGCGATCGACGTTGCCCGCGGGCAGCGTGGGCGCGCGTTTCTTCTGAGCCTCGTCGGCGCGTCGCAGCGCCGCGGGCAACTCGCTCTGCTGCTGTTCGGCTTCCACCTGCCCCGGAGGTTGCAGCAGTCCCACGGCGTTACCCAGAATCAGCACGCCCCCCATGCCGGCGGCCGCCATGGAGAGCCCCGGTTGGCTTTCTTGCTTGACCAGTTCGTAGTTGCCCGGGTCCTGTCCCTGATAGCCCCAGACGCCGCTGGGATCTTGCGTGCGGATGAGCCAGTTGAGGCAGTCCTGCACGGATTTGGGATCAGGGCTGGTTCCCGTGTTGAGCAACTCCCAAAACGTGAGCGCCGCGTATTGGGTCTGCGACGTATCGCCCGTTTTGTAAGGGATGTAGCTAAAGCCGCCGTGCGCCTTCTGGTGCTCGCGCATCATGCCGACGTAGCGCATCGCGAGGGCCGGATCGGAACCTGTTTCCATCAAGAAAATCGTGGCGATCGCCTTGCTGTAGATGGCCGCGTCCTGCGACGTTTTGTCGAGCATCGTCTGACAGGCAGTGAGCGCTTCCTGAATGCGCGGATGCGAATCGGGGCGGCCCGCCTTGTGAAACGCCAACGCAATCAACGCTTTGCCGCCGAGTTCGTCGTTGGTTTCTTTTTCGAGGTAGGCGAGGCCGCGCTCGATCATGGCCCGCACCTCGGGGCTCTCGGGCGTGACGGCCAGCGCCGGCGGAACCGCCGTCGCGGCGATCGTCACGCAACAAATCAGTGCGCGGATAGCAAGATTCTTGGTGAATCGCGCGTTGCCAGCGGGGCAGCATGGACGCCACGTCGCTTTGCGAACGTGCAAAAAGCGTGCGCTGGCCATCCGATAATCCATGGCGTTGAACTTCGTATTGTTCGACTGTTCCGGTCGCAGAAACGCGGCAACACGGTGCGCATCGCATGCCTGCGATGCCCTGGCCATCGCCCGACTGGCGGACATGGCGGCGCGGCAGCCGCCCAGCCTCATGGACGGTGGCGCAACTCCGCGGCCATCAAGGCCTTGCGCGTCTAGCTACGGTAGTCCGTCGCCGGCCGTGCTGTCAAGCTGCGCAAGGGCGTTTGATTTGCCGAGTTTTGACGGGCCGGGGACTGGCGCGGGCGCCCCGGCGCGGGCGAACCTTTCGGCTTCCCTCGCCATCTTACGGTTGAGCCGTGCCAGACGTTGCGAACGGGTTTCCGCATCATCGCCGGACGGCGCCGCGGCGCAGTTGCATGAGCATGGCCGAGATTGCTTGCCTGTCTCGACGGAGAGCGTCCGCAAAGGCGTCGATGGTGTGCTAGGTTTTCACTGCATCGCGCCCCGGAAACGCAGTGGGGCTTGCGAAAGTGTCCACCTCGAATTAGAACGGCGGATCTGGACAGGTAGCTCAGTTGGTAGA
>JAGQOU010000537.1 GCA_020427145.1 Planctomycetales bacterium
CACGCCCAGCGCAATGCTGGCCGCCATCATCGAGCCAATATCGACCGGCACCCCCAGCCACCCCATGCCGCCAAACACGACCAGCACCGGCAGCGTGTTGGGGATCATCACGATGGCCCCGGCAGCCAGGCTGCGGCACACGAACATCATCAGCGGCGTGATGGTGGCAAACGACCACCAGGTGCTTTGGATCAGACTGTCCAGCAGTTCCCGCTGCGCCTTGTAGATGATCGGGACGGCGCCGGTGTAAACCACTCCGACGTCGCTGCCGTCGGACGACGCGGTTCGGGCGTCGCGCGTGGCCAAGACGGGAATCCTCGCAGCGTCGAGCCGCCGCTGCTCCTCGGCCGACAAATCCCCCGACACGACGACGCCATCGTAACCTTGCAGCGACTGCTCTTCCGCTGGCGACAAGGCGGCGACCGGCTTGGCGACCCCCGCGACTTCAAAACGTTTGCCCAGGAGCATCGCCCCGAGCGACTTCATCCACACGTCTGCTCCGCGGGGAGCGATCAAGGCGACGCGCGAACCCCGCGGCACTTCGTTGCGGCCGGCCGCCAGGCTGCGGAGCACGTTGTCGCTCGTGCGTTGTGCGGCGAAGACCGGTTCGACCGCATCCTTGAGCCGCGCGACCAACTCGCCGTGGTCGACGTCATGAAAGGCCGCCACGCGCAGGCTGATCCGCCACAGTTCTTCGCCCGTGGCCGGGTCTTCGTGCAAATAGCCGGTGTCAATCAGCCGACGGCGATGCTTGAGCAACTCCTCGGCCACGACGTATCGCTCAACGCCCTCTGCAGACTTCGCGCCGCGTTTCGGCGCCGAGTGGGTGAACGTGGCCGCCGAGAGGCAGGTTCCCACCAAATCGTCGCCATCCGGACCAAGCTGGTCGAGCACGCTTGTCTCGATCAACTCGACCAGCTGCAGCCGCTCGCGGAACGACTGGCTGCGGACCAATTGTGCGAGCGGAGCATCCGCTGGCAGCGATTCTTGCCGAACGTCGCTGGGGAACCGGACGACGACTTCCATCGGGACCAGCCGCCCCAGGTGGGACTCGAACCAGCGATAGTCGGCCACCAGCCGCGCGTCCGAGCTGAACAGCTTCAGCAGGTCGATCGTCGTGGAAACTCGCGGCAGGCCGGCCGACAGCCCGGCAATCACGGCTAGGCTGCCGGCGATCACCAGCCACTGATGCCGGGCAATGCGATGGGTGTACCTCGCCCAAAAACTGTGAGCAAGCGTCGAGGCGTCGGCAGTGTCCTCCGAACCTACGGGCGGCGCCCACGGCCACAGCCGCATCACGGCCGGAAGGACGACAAACAGCACCGCCAGCGTCGCCATGACTCCGGCGGCTGAGTAGATCCCGAATCGACAGATCGGCACGATATCGCTAGTCGCCAGCGACGCCAGCCCGATGGCGGTCGTCACGCTGCACAACAGCGCGGGCCGCCAGGCGTGGCTCACCGCGTGATCCACCGCCGCCTGCAAATCGTGATCGGCCGTCGCGATGCGATAGTAGTTGGTGAAATGGATCGCGCCCGATACGGCCAGCACGTAAACCAGGGCCGGCATGGACATGAGAATCGCGTCGACGGCCCCGCCCGTCAGCGGCACGATGGCCAGCGAAAGCGCCGCACAGGCGACGCCGCACGCGAACACGATTATGGTCATTTGCAGGCTGCGCAAGGACCACCACGCTAGCACCGCGCCAAAGCCGCCCGCCAGCAGGGCGAGTCGTACCAGCGTCCGCTCCCCCTCCTCGTCGATCGACACATTGTCGATCGGCGG
>JAGQOU010000538.1:0-5007 GCA_020427145.1 Planctomycetales bacterium
AAATCCAGTCGTGTTCAGCATCGATGCCAGCAGCACCGGCGCCGGCAGCATCGCGGGCGATGTGCTGACGATTACCGCGCCGGGCGTGTTTGTGCTCAACGCCAATCAAGCCGGCAACCTGTCATACAACGACGCGCCGCAAATTCAGCGGACGCTGACCGTGCGGCAGGAATCGCTCCTCGTCACCACGATCGCCGATGAAGACGACGGCACGAGCGATCCCACCTATGGCGCGGGCACCAGCCTGCGCGAGGCGATCGCCTACGCCAACGCCCACCCCGGCGCCGACACGATCACATTCGCCGCTGGAGTCGACGGCGGCACGATCACAGTCGGCAATCAATTGACACTCACCGAAACCGGCGCCGGCAACGGTACGACGATCACGGGCCCTGCCGCCGGGATCACGATCAGCGGTAACAACCTGACGCGAGTGCTTCAAGTCAACGCGGGAGTCGTTGCGACCGTTGAGGGTTTAACGTTCGCCGACGGCTACGCCGATCAGGGCGGAGCGATCGTCAACCTCGGCGAGCTCACGGTGCGGGGCGGAGTCTTCCGAGAAAACACCGCCGACCCCGGTCTGGGCGGCGCGGGCGGTGTTGGCGGCGCCATCGCAAGCTACGGCCCGTTGCACATTGCTAATAGCCTCTTCGAGCTCAACACGGCGGAACTCGGCGGCGGCATCAACAGCGCGGATGGGTTGACGATCGTCGATTCGACGTTCTCGCGCAATCAGGCCGGCTTCAATGGCGGCGCGTTGCGCATCTTTGGATCGTCGACAATCAGCAGTGCGACTTTCTCCGGCAACATGGCCGGCAATGGCGGCGGCGGCCTCATCAATCATGGCGATCTGACCCTCACTAACTCGACCTTCGCCTCGAACAACGCGGTCGACGGCGGCGGGCTTCAACTCTTCGAGGGCTCGGCCAACCTTCGGCACGTGACCATCGCCTCCAATACCGCGACGGGCTCCGGTGGCGGCCTCGTGGTGAACTCTGCCGCGGTCACGCTGACCAACACGATCGTTGCAGGGAATTCTGCAGCCAACCAAGACGATCTCTCCGGCGCGCTGAATCCTGCGTCAAACAACAACTTGCTGAACCAGACGGCGGCGGCGGCCGGTTTGGGAATCCTCGCCGACAACGGCGGGCCCACGCAGACAATCGCGCTGGTGTTCGGCAGCCCGGCCATCAACGGCGGCGCCGCGATCCCCGGCATCAACACCGACCAGCGCGGCGTGCTGCGGCCGTTTGGCACCGGCGTCGACATCGGCGCCTTCGAAAGCCAGTTCCCGCTGCCATCGTTGAACCCACAGAGCCAGACGGTGAACGAAGGTGCAGCGGTCAGCTTCTCGGCTTTGGCCGACGGACTATTCGCTGGCTCGGCTGGCAACACCTTGGCCAACGATGCGGGGCTGCTGCCGGGCGAGTTTTTATTGTCACCCACGCACGGCTACAAGTTGGAGTATCAAACCGACGGCAACCTGGTGCTCTACCGCGGTGACGGCGCCGCGCTGTGGAGTTCAGGAACATTTGGTACGACGCCGGGCCGGGCCGTCATGCAAGCCGACGGGAATTTCGTCGTCTACGATTCCAACAACGTTCCCCAGTTCAGCACGGGAACCTTTGGTAACCCTGGCGCCGTGCTGACGCTGCAGGACGACGGCAACCTCGTGATTTACGGCGGCAGTGGCCCGCTGTTCGCCACCAACACAGCGACGGCCAGCCCCAGCGTGGTTCCAACCGTCCAGTGGCAGGTGAGCACCGACAACGGCGCGACCTTCGCCGACCTGTCCGGCGAAACACGCCTGTCGCTTACCTTCACTGCCACGCTAGCCGACACGGGCAACCAATACCGGGCCCGGTTCAGCAACGCCTACGCCGCCGATGTGCCGACGACCGCCGCCACGTTGACGGTGATCGAGACGACCGCTCCCCGCGTGACCGGCGTGTTGGTCAGCGGCCCCGACTGGAAGCCAGAATTCCGCGCGTTCGTCGACCCGGGGCGCGGGATCGGTTACCAGGTGCCAGTGGGCGACGGCGATCAGCTTCTGCCGCTGCCGTGGGTCGACACGAACCAGATCCACGTCGTATTCAGCGAACCGGTGAACGTCACGGCGAGCGATTTTGAGATCTTCGGCGTCAATCCGCTGAGCCACTCGTTCACGCTCAGCCATGTCCCGGGTTCGGCGACGGCGACGCTTACCTTCGCCACGCCCCCCGCGGCCGACAAGCTGTTGTTGATCGTGCACGACACGGTCACCGACCTGGCGGGCAACCGACTTGACGGCGAGTGGGAGAACCCGACCGACTTGGCCGACGACGCGAGCAGTGCCTTCCCCAGCGGCGACGGCTTCGCCCGCGGGGATTTCGAGTTCCGGTTGAACGTGCTGCATGGCGATGTCGATGGCAACGGCGGCGTCAACGTGGTCGACCGAATCCTCACTTCGCAGAACGCCCGGCAGACGGCCGGTCCCCCGGCCAGTGCGAATTACGACCCGCGCATCGACCTCAACGGCGACGGCGGTGTGAACGTGGTGGACCGAATCCTGGCCTCGGAGAACGCTCGGCTGACGCTGCCCGACGGCGAGCCAATCGCGTCGCTGCCGCTGCTGGCGTCGAACACGTCGGTCGGCAATGCCGCCGCGCCGGCGCTGACCCAGGCGGAGCTCGACCGCACGGTCGCCGCTGCCGTTGCGCGGCTGGCCGCGACAGGGTTGAGCGCGGAGGCCAGTTCGGCCCTCAAAACGGTCGAGTTCCAGCTCGCCGACCTGCCGGGCAATCGTCTCGGCATCGCAGCCGGCGGCGTGGTGCTGATCGATCCCACGGCGGCCGGGCACGGGTACTTCGTCGACGCCACGCCGCGCGACGACCAGGAGTTCATGGTCTCTCTCCCGGGTGTGCTGAAGGCTGTTTCGCCGGCCGCGGTCGACCGGATTGACCTGCTCACGGTGGTGCTCCACGAATTACACCATGTCCTTGGCACAACCGGCCACCGTGCCGACCCTGCCGACCTGCTAGCCGCGGAGCTGACTCTCGGCGAACGGCGGCTCGGCGAACTCGACGCCGTATTCGCCGACGCGCCAAGCACTGGCTTCCTGCCCAGGCCCGCCTTGCGAATAGGCGCTCGTCGTCCGCCAGCGGCTGTTCTTTAGGACGTCGTACGACAATAAAGACCGCTGATTCCCCTCTCTGACTTCGCCCGTGATCCCTAATGAAAGTGCTTTATTCATGAACCGCGCCGCCTCGCCGCACTACCGCCTGACTAACTTGAAACTCCACTCCTGTCGCTGCACCATGGCGACGGTGCTTCTGGCTTGCCTGACATTGGTCGGGATGAGCCGACCGGCGCGAGCGGACATCATGCTGTCGACCGACGTCAGCAGTACTCCGCTAGGGCTGACCGGAGTTTCGGCGGACTCCTTCCGGGTCACGGTGACGCCGCAGGCCCCGGGGCCGAACGACTTGTCCGGCTGGTTCGTCACGCTGCAGATCTCGCCCGTGGCAGGCATGGGCTCCGGCACCGTCAGCTTTGTGACTCCCGTTTCCAGTGCGGCGCCGTCGAACTACGTGTTCGGCAACCTGGTCACGCCCGGCATCGACATCCAGCAACCGACGTCGCCGGCGTTTGAACTCTACGCTCAGGACGGCCTGAGCGACGCGAACGACGCCGTGACCGTCGCCACAACGGTCAACCTGCTGAGCGTCCCCGTCGCCGCCGAAGCGGGCGCCATCGGGCTGTTCGAGATCTTGGCCGTCCGCGGCGTGGCCAACACCGGTTGGGCCGACGACGTGCCCGCCAGCCGCGCCTTCAGCAACATCGCTTTCGGCAGCGGGGCAGTCCGCATCGGCCTGATTGACGTAACTGCCGTGCCGGAAGCCGCCGGCTGGCTGCTCCCCTTGGTCCCCACAACCGCCGCCGGGGGCTTGGCCTTGTTGCGGCGTCGCTCGCGAGCGGCCAACGGGTTTACATTCAACTTTCTTGGAGCGGCAGATCGCCGCTGAAGCCTGAATGTGCAGGCTTTGCAGATCATGGTTCCGACTGCCCGCAGGCTGATGACACGAGGCGGGCAACACCCCACGCAGCTGGCCCTCGCCTCGTTCTCAGTAGCTCTTGGACGACGCACATCAGAGTTTCGTCAGCGCGCTGCATCCGGCCTGCCCCCTAGGCAGCATCCTCGGTTCTCCCGGCCATCCGCTTCTTCGATGAACACACTCTTTCATAGATACCGAGTGCACTTCGCTGATGTTTGTCGCATCGCGCAAATTGACGGCTCTTCATGAGCCGCGACCTGTCTGTGCCATCTGTCTGACACAGATGATTGATCCCTTCCGGAACCAAGCGTATGCAAGACGCGAGATCCTAAGAGCAGTTTTTTTTGGCCCCGATGGGATTTGGATTCCGCATTAGAATTGTGGCAACTGAGGTTGAGTTAGTGCCCTCCTCGATGACCGTTACGGACAGGGGCGGGAAGGCTACAAGTCGGAAGTCGAATGACGGAAGTTACGAAAATTCTCGAGCAGATAGAGGAAGGAAATACGGCTGCCGCGGCCGAGTTGCTGCCACTGGTCTATTCTGAACTGCGGAAACTGGCCGGATATCGTTTGAATCGCGAGAAATCTGGACAGACGTTGCAAGCGACTGCGCTCGTACACGAGGCCTACATTCGACTCGTCGGAAATGTTGACATCAAATGGGATGGGCGATCGCACTTCTTTGCGGCGGCCGCGGAAGCGATGCGGCGCATCTTGGTCGACCAGGCGAGACGTCGTCAAAGTGCGAAGCACGGCGGCGAGTTTGAACGTCAAGAACTGGCTGACGATGTTGCGATCGAAATTGGCGATGTAGATCAACTGCTCGATTTGGACGCAGCACTCACCAAGCTTGGCAGGGAAGATCCTGAAATGGCCAAGCTTGTCGAACTTCGCTACTTCGCTGGTCTGAGCGTTGAAGAGACGGCCAAGACGCTTGGCGTGTCACCGCGAACGGTAAAACGCAACTGGGCCT
>JAGQOU010000538.1:5022-5872 GCA_020427145.1 Planctomycetales bacterium
GAAGGTCAATTGCCATGAAGTCCACGGGATCATCCGAAAAAGCGATCTTCTTGGAAGCACTCGACATCGAGTCGGCCGAGCAGCGCGGCGCGTTTGTTGAAGAGGCCTGTCGTGGAATTGCGTCGCTACTGGCATCCGTTTCGGCGCTGTTACGTGAGCACGAGAAAGTAGGCAACCCGGTCGACACGCCTATCGTGTCGACAAACGAGCGAATCAAATCTGCGATCCATGAGACTACGTCGTTTGTTTCCAGAAACGGCGGATTCTCTCATCATGCTCCCGGAACAATGATTGGCCCTTACAAGTTGATGGAACAGATTGGCGAAGGCGGATTTGGGCTGGTGTATGTCGCGGACCAGCAATCGCCGATCCGGCGCCGTGTTGCATTGAAGATCATCAAGCCCGGCATGGAATCTCGCGAGGTTCTCACCCGGTTTGACGCGGAACGTCAAGCGATCGCTTTGATGGATCACCCCAACATCGCTCGAGTTTTTGACGCCGGTGTCACCGCGTCGTCGCAGCCCTATTTTGTGATGGAACTTGTCCGCGGCGTGCCACTCACTGATTATTGCGACAGCCATCAACTTGATGTTGCCGAGCGATTACATTTGTTCGTCGACATATGCAATGCGGTCCAGCACGCTCACCAGAAAGGAATCATTCATCGCGACCTCAAGCCGTCCAATATCTTGTTAACGCTGCAAGATGGCCATCCGCTCGTGAAAATCATCGACTTTGGCGTCGCGAAGGCCATTGGTCAGAGCTTGACGATCAAAACGCTCTATACGCGATTCGCTTCGATGGTCGGAACACCGGCTTACATGAGCCCTGAACAAGCGGGAATGAGCAC
>JAGQOU010000539.1 GCA_020427145.1 Planctomycetales bacterium
TGGTACATAAATCGGGGGAAGGCCATATCGACGAGGTGCAGACGTACTTCGGCATGCGCTGCATTGAAAAGGTCCGGATCAACGGCCGCCAGCAGATCCTGCTGAACGGCGCGCCCGTGTTTATGTTCGGCCCGCTCGACCAGGGGTTCTGGCCGGACGGCGTGTACACGGCTCCCACCGACGCGGCTCTAAAGAGCGACTTGGAAGTCATGAAGCAGCTCGGCTTCAATGCCGTGCGCAAACATATCAAGGTGGAACCTGCCCGCTGGTACCATCACGCCGATCGGCTGGCCCTGCTGGTCTGGCAGGACATGCCCTCGGCCAACTCCTACGACGCCCCGCCGAGCGGCCGCCCCCCGGTCGATCAGCGAGCTTTTGAGACGCAGTTGCGGGCGATGATCGACAACCTGGAGAATCACCCCTCGATCGTCATGTGGGTCGTCTTCAACGAAGGCCAAGGTCAGCACGAGACGGCCCGCCTCGTCAGCATTGTCGGCGACTTAGATCCGTCGCGCTTGGTCAACCAGGCCAGCGGCGGTCGTCACGAGGGCGTGGGCGACGTGTACGACCAGCACCCCTACCCGGCGCCGCGGGCGTACGAGAGCCCGGCGTCACAAGCGTTCGCGCTCGGCGAGTACGGCGGCATTGGCCTGAAGGTGGGCGACGGCAACCCGTGGCAGGCCCAAGGCTGGGGCTACACCAACGCGCAAAACGCCGAGGAGTTGGAGAACCTGTACGCCCAATACGCCGACCTGCTTCGTGGGTTCAAAGATCAGAACGGTCTGACCGGCGCGATCTACACGCAGATCACCGACGTCGAAATCGAGGTGAACGGCTTGCTCACCTATGATCGGCGGCTCAAGATCGATCCGCAGTGGATCGCCAAGGCCAACCGCTTCGAGTGGGCCGGTCCCCTCTTCACAAGCCTCGTTCCCACGTCGGAAACCGCGTCGCCCCTGTACCGCTACACGTTCCGCGACCCGGGCGACGACTGGATGAGACCCGACGCCGACACGAGCCATTGGCGTCAAGGCCCCGGCGGCTTTGGCACGCGGGATACGCCCGGCATCGGCAAGCTGGGCGTCGAGTGGAACACGTCGGATATCTGGCTGCGCCGCACCTTTGAGCTCCCTGCGCTGAGCCAGGAGCAGATCGACCGCTTCGTCCTGCGACTGCATCACGACGAGGACGTCGAGGTCTACGTCAATGGCGTGCGCGCCTTGAAGAAAGACGGTTTTGAGTCCCGCTACGTCCTGGCGCCGATCTCGGCGGAGGGGAGGGCGGCGCTCAAACCGGGAGCCGTCAACGTGATCACCGTGCATTGCCGCCAGACGCAAGGCGGGCAATACATCGACGTCGGGTTGGGCGTCCTGGAGCCGAATCGCCCGGGCAATTGAGACGAGCGCGGAACATTCGCTGGCTTTCGTCTGTCACTCCAGGGTCGTGGTCCCAATCGTCGCTGTCGAGGAGTCCGGCGACGTCGGCGAGGCGTTCGGGTTGCCAGTGGGCGCGCCGGTCTGCTTGAGGCGGAGTCCCACGGAGTTTTTGCAGGACCCCTCGACCAGCCCGCTGCCGTTCGGCCGGCCGGCAACCAACTGCCCGGCGCGGTCGAGTCGGTCGCGCTGATGGTCGCAGTCGGTTTCCAGCGAATCGAGCGGCGGCCGCCGGGCGCCCCGCACCACATTGGGGGCGGACGGCTTGAAGTTGCCGCCGGATCCCGGCGTCACCCTCGGCCTCCAGGGCGTCGCGGATCGCGTCCCTCGTCTGCTGGGAGGACGCGTCCCGCTGGCCGGCTGGCCGTGGCGGCGACCCCGACCGCAGCACGGGCGATGCTGAGCGAGTTCGCGGAGGCGGGCAGCGACTGGGAGCGGCGGGCCGCCTGCGTTTGTTCCCCGTCCCCGACGGCGACGGCTGAACTTTCTCGGTAACTTTGCGGAATCTCCGTCTAGTATTACTCCGTTAACTGATC
>JAGQOU010000540.1 GCA_020427145.1 Planctomycetales bacterium
CCGATGATCGCCGCCGCGGCGATGAGCGCCAGCAGCGTGTCGGTCATCGGCAACGCGCTGCGGTTGCGAAGCGTGGAGATTTGAAGCAGTTGCCAATGCACCGGGGGAGAATCGCCGTCCGCCGAGGTCGGGACTTCGAATCACGCGGTACGGCGTCGCGCCTGCTGGGGTGTGCTTCTTGTCACACTGGGCCCGGTCGCCATGCGGTACCCGCCGGTGAGACGCCATTCGGCAAGCGTCGGTCGCAAACTGAGCGCCGCCAGGACCGGCGTCGCCACATTGATCGCCGACGCGGCGATCGGCGGTACGCCTAGCACAAACGTGACGTATACGGTGGCGACGCCAGTCGCAAGCGTCGCCAAAGGTGCGATAAAAACACGGTCAAACGCGTGATCGACAAACCGCCCCGTGCGGAGGCGCGCCCAAGGCCACAACGGCGGACGACAGCGTTTGAGGTACCGCAACAAACGCCAACCAGCAATCAAGACTGCCGTGGCGATTCCGAGTCCCCCCGGCATTTGTCGCAGAAACTCGGCCGCGGAATCCGCCTCCGCTCCAGTTGGCATGAATCCAATCCCGGTCGCAACAGTCAACGTGGCCACGCCGGCAACCCAGGCCAAGAAAAGAACAATCGTCGCGATTGCCGTGGGAGAGAAGTCCTCCGCCAGGTCGAGCGAGCCCCACGGATGCACCCGCGGCCACTCGGCCCGCAGATTTGTTCGATCGACGCCGTGTGATCCAAAATCACGCAGTTGCGACGCGAGCTGGCTGGAATCTTGTCGGGCGAGCGACTTGACGGTCTGCCGCCAGCCCGCCCAGGCCCATGGAATCGCCCACGCCACGCACGCGATAATCGGCCACGACGATTCGCGATTCGCAGCGAGAATAATGGCCCACGGCAGCAATGTGAATCCCAGCGTGCCGATGGCAGAGACGACGTAGTGCCCCTGCCGAGCGGTGATACCTAAGAGCGTTAATCCGTACATCCCAAAGTAGGCGGCAGCGACGCACCAGCCCAAGGCATGCCACAGGCACAGCAGCGCTCCGACGACCAGCGGGACGGCATCGATCGCATTGAGTTCCACCCGCCCGAAGGGCAAAGGCTTCTCGGCGTTCCAGGGCGCGGTGGCAAGCCAATGGCGATACTCCCGACTTGTGGCCGGGTTGAGAATGACGGCGCGCGCCCAACCCCAACCAGCAAATCCGACGACCAGCAACACTGGATAGAGACTCGGCGAAGTGTACTTGTCGGGCAGCGCTCCATAGGCCCACCACAACGACTGCAGGAACAGCCACTCCCCCGCAGTAATCACGGCTGCGCTGCCGGCGATCAACACAAGCGGGGTCAGCGCCCGCCAGACCTGGCGAAGGTTGTTTCTCGCGACGTTCGTCACTCCGCCCCCTCCGCAAAATAGCTGTCGATATTCTCCAGCGCCTGCGGATCGAGCAGATGCTGCAGCGCCTCTTCCAGCGTCAAGCCGCCGCCGGCGCGGCGTATGTTCTCCACGGTATCGAACGTCGCCAACCTCCCCGCGCGGATGATCGCCACGCGATGGGACAGTTCCTCAACCAACTCCGGCACGGGGGTGGTCATCACCACCGTCACGTTCTGGTCGTCGGCCAGCCGCTTTAGCACGCGTTTCAGCGCGAGAATGCCCGCGGGGTCGAGCCCGCCGGAAAACGGTTCGTCGAGCAACAGGTAGGGCGCCTCGGTGATCAGCGCCCCGGCCAGCGCGATTTTCTTCTGCTGGCCGGCCGAGTAGTCGGTCATCAACCAGTCGCCTTCCCGCTCCAGATGAAACAGGCGCAGCAGTCGTGTACTGTGATCCATGGCGCGGCTCGCCGGGATGTCGTACAGCCGCGCGACCGCCAGCAGAAAATCGCGGCCCGTCCACCCGCCGGGCAACCACGGTTTATCCGGCAAATACGCCACGCGGCGACGCAAGGCCAGTTCGCCCTCGGGGCTGCTGCGGCGGCGCACGCCGTCGAACTCCACATAGCCTTCCTGCGGCGCCAGCACTCCGGCCAGCGCCGCCAGCAGCGTGCTCTTGCCCATGCCG
>JAGQOU010000541.1 GCA_020427145.1 Planctomycetales bacterium
CGTGCTCGTCGCGCCGTCGTGGTTCCATTCTCATGGGATCTCTGGAGCCACTCTCTACCCCACCAAGTCAAACCGCCGAAGTTCCAGCGGCTTCTCCAGCAGGTCGTCCAACTGCGCCGCCGCGTGCTGCAAGTGCGGCGCGGCGAGGTGGCGCTGCAGGTCCTCTTCGCTGGTCCACTCCTCCACGAACGAAAACTCGCCCGGCCGGTCCTGGCTGCGCCACAGCTGGTACATGACGCACCCCTGCTCGCCGCGGGTGGTTTCGATCAACCCGGCCAACAACGTTTGCAACTCGTCGGCCCGAGCGGGCTTGGCGACGAACTTGGCGATCAAACGGACGACTGCGGACATGGTTGGCGACGTTCTCCAGGGGACGCTTCGTAGCGGGTTTGCCCTCCGACTGCGCACTTTGGCAACCGGACTTTACAATGGTTATAGACGCTGCGCCGCGGGCTGCCTATCCGCGGCGGCGACGCGGCGGAGCGAGCCCCACGAACGCGCGTCCCCATGACCTCCGTACCGCACAACGCCGACGACCCCTTCGCTGACGCGCGGCGGCGGATGGTCGAGGTGCAGTTGCCGCGGCATGAGGTCGCCGACCCGCGCGTGCTGGCCGCGATGGCCGCCGTGCCGCGCGAGGAGTTCGTGCCGGCGAGCCTCCGCGACAACGCCTACATCGACTCATCGCTGCCGATCGGCTGCGAGCAGACCATCTCGCAGCCGTGCGTCACGGCGCTGATGTGCGAGTTGGCGCAGCTCACCGGCGCCGAGCGCGTGCTGGAGATCGGCGCGGGGTCGGGCTACGGCGCCGCCGTGTTGTCGCTGCTGGCCGGGGAGGTGTACGCCGTCGAGCGAATTGCCGCGCTGGCCGAGCAGGCGCGCCGACGGCTGCAACGCCTGGGTTACGTCAACGCCGCGATCGTGCTGGGCGACGGCGCTCGCGGCCTGCCCGACGCCGCCCCCTTCGACGCCATCGTGGTCACCGCGGGCGCCGACGCATTGCCCAAGCCGCTGGTCGAGCAACTCGCCCCCGGCGGCCGACTGATCATCCCCGTCGGCCCCCACCCGCGCGAGCTCACCATGTACCGGTTCACCGCCGAGCCGGATCAACTGCGCGTGGAGGAGTTCGGCACGTTCGCGTTCGTGCCGCTGGTCCGCGACGACGGGCCAGGGTTGTGAGCGAACGCAAACCCTACGACTATTCTCTCCGTGCCCTCCGTGGTGGAATTGAGCACTGTCGTATTACGCGCCCGCGGCCTCCGACTCAAAACAGGTCTTATACGCAACGCCGGCGATGATCGCCCCGATCACCGGCGCGACCCAAAACAGCCACAGTTGCGCCAACGCCCAGTCCTGCACAAACATCGCCGGCCCCGTCGACCTGGCGGGGTTCACCGACAGATTCGTCACGGGGATGCCAACCAGGTGAATCAACGTGAGCCCGAGGCCGATGGCGATCGGAGCAAAGCCCGCCGGCGCGCGTCGATCCGTCGCCCCGAGGATAATCATCAAAAACATGAACGTCAGCACGACCTCGGCCAAGAAGCACGCCCCCAGCGAGTAGCCGCCGGGCGAGTGCTCGCCGTAGCCGTTCGAGGCAAACCCATCCGCGAGGGTGAAGCCCTCCTTGCCCGATGCGATGAAATACAGCACCGCCGCGCCAGCCAGGCCGCCGACCACCTGCGACACGACATACGGCAACAAATCCTTGACCGGAAAACGCCCCCCGGCAACGAGCCCCACGGACACCGCCGGGTTGAGGTGGCATCCTGAGATATGTCCGATGGCAAAGGCCATGGTCAGCACGGTCAGCCCGAACGCAAAGGCGACCCCGATAAACCCGATGCCAAAATTCACTGCCGTGTCGGCCAACGGAGCCGCAAAGCTCGCGGCCAGCACAGCGCTGCCGCAGCCGCCAAAGACGAGCCAAAACGTGCCGATGCCCTCGGCCGCACAGCGCTTGGTGAGTTGCATAGTTTTCCTAGTATTACTCCGTTAACTATGG
>JAGQOU010000542.1 GCA_020427145.1 Planctomycetales bacterium
GGTGATTGCCATCATTGGCGTGTTAATCGCGCTGCTGTTGCCGGCGGTCCAAGCCGCCCGCGCAGCGGCGCGGCGCGCTCAGTGCGCGAACAACATGCGCCAAATCGGGCTGGCCATTCATCAATACGCCAACTCCAACGGCGGTCGATTTCCGCACTTCGCCCACGAGCATGAACGCAGCGAGTCGTGGATCTACTCGCTGGCGCCATGGCTGGAGAATGTCGATGAAATCCGCTTCTGTCCGGAGGATTCCGAGCGGATCGAACGGGCCCTCGACCCCGCGTATCCCGGTACGAGCTATGCGATGAACTCGTACTTGGCCGAGCCTGAAGACGACGTCGTCCTGCCCAACGGCCGAGTTGTCAGCGGGTCGCCTCCAGGGATGATCGGCAGTTTGTACGACCTGCCGCAAACCCACGGCACGATCGTCATGTTCGAGGCTCAAGACCAAGCGGTCGCGACCACGTTCGACCATGTCGAATCGACCGATTGGTTTAGCGAAGAGCACCTTAAGCACAACACGGCCAGTCGAGCCGTGTTCAATGCCGTGAAGGCCGAAGCGGCAATCGATCGCCACCAGGGGACGGTTGCCAACTACCTCTACGCCGACGGTCACGTGCGGGCGATCGATGCATCGCAAATCGCCCAATGGTGCGACGAAGGATTCGACTTCGCCAAGCCGCCTCAGTAGCGAACCAAGTCGCCGCAACGCAGCGCAACCTCTCCGTCGGCGCCGTCGACTGCGCAACTCATGCGCGGTTGGCGAACCCGACTCCGGCAAGGCGGCCGATCGCGTACGTACGTCGTGGCAGACGCCTGCGCGCCGCCCCATGCGGACCTCGCAATTCCATAATTTCAAATTTTTCAACGAAGAGATACTCCATGCATTTTTCCCATCGATTTGTCGCAACATTCTTTTTGTCCACGGCCGCAATCGCCACGCCTTTGGGCAGCGCCATCGCCCAACATAGCGACGTGCTGCTCGCCAACATCGGCGGCCAAGCGACCGTCGGGGCCGCTGCCGACATCGGCGGCGCGCAGGAGTCTTTCGATCTCGACACGCGAGTCTTCGAGAGCGTTCTGCTGGCGGGCGGCTTGCTTCCCCCCGCGCTGGCGAAGGACTTTGAGGGTAACGAGCCGGGATTCTTCGGGCTCGACGCCGTCGCCAACGCGGCCGATCTCGCGGCGCTGTCTGCCGCGCCGCTGCCCGCCGGCGCCGACGTCGGCATTTCGCTGACCCCCTTCTCGCTTGGCGGAGCAACCGGCACGCTGCTCTATTGGGATGGAACGGGCCCCGTGTCGTTCGAGCCGGCCCCGGCCGAGACGTCATTCTCGTTTGAACCCGCGGGCGCCTTCGCTTTGACCGGCGGCGGCGGCGGGTTCGACGATCACCCCGTCTACCAACTCGACAACGGCGGGGCCGGAAAACCCGCCGATGGCGTCTATGCCGTCGCCCCCACGATCAGCGTGGCCGGACTCGATTCCTCGGAGCCGTTCTACCTGGTCTTTCTTGCCGACGCTTTGATCATCGGGGACGACGACGCCGAAGCGGTCGAAGCCGCATTGGAGCGGGTCGAAGAGGGCCTGAGCAACGACGCGATGTATGCGGGCAAGGACTTTGCGTTCTACGAACGGGCCGTCGATTTCGTCGACGCGACAGTCGTCCCCGAGCCGCATGGCCTGGCCCTGCTGTCGCTCGCGGCGATCACGGCGGGCGCCTTGC
>JAGQOU010000036.1 GCA_020427145.1 Planctomycetales bacterium
CGCGAGATGCACCAATCTTGGATGTTGCCGAGCCAGTGGTCGTAGGTCTTCACCCACTCTTCCGGGATGATCTGGGTGCGGCCGTCCTTCACGGCCTCCAGTGCGGGCTTGGCCAGGGGCTCCATCTTCACGAACCACTGGGTGCTGATCATCGGCTCCACCACCGTGTGGCAGCGCTGGCAGTGGGGCAGCTGCAGGGTGTGGGGCTTGCTCCCGCGTTCCAGGCCTTTTTCCGCCAGCGCGGCCTTCACCGCCTTGCGGGCCTCGGGCACCGTCATGCCCTTGAACTCGCCAGCTTCCGCGTTCAGCCGGCCGTCGAGCTCGAGGATGTTGATCTCCACCAGCTGGTGGCGCTTGCCCGTCGCGAAGTCGTTGAAGTCGTGGGCCGGCGTGACCTTCACCGCGCCGGTGCCGAACTCCATGTCCACCAAGATGGCGTCCGTGATCACCGGGATCTGACGATCCAAGAACGGATGCTGGAGCTTCTTGCCGTGCAGGTGCTTGTAGCGCGGGTCGTCCGGGTGCACCGCCACCGCCGTGTCGCCCAGCATGGTCTCGGGCCGGGTCGTGGCGATGGTCACGAACTCCGGCTCGCCGGGCTTCACGTCCTCGGCGACGAACGGATACGAGAAGTGCCAGAAGTGGCCCTTGGTCACCTCGTGAAACACCTCGTCGTCGCTCACGGCGGTCTGCAGGTACGTGTCCCAGTTGACCAGCCGCTTGCCGCGATAGATCTTGCCGTCGCTGAACAGCTTGAAGAACGTTTCGCGCACCGCGCGGGCGCACACCTCGTCGAGCGTGAACCGCAGCCGCTGCCAATCGCAGCTGGCGCCCAGCTGCTTGAGCTGTCCGAGGATGCGTTTTTCGTACTGGGCCTTCCAATCCCAGATCCGCTCGACCAGCCCTTCGCGGCCCAGGTCGTGGCGCGACTTCTTCTCTTCTTCCAGCAGCCGCCGCTCGACCACCGCTTGCGTGGCAATGCCTGCGTGGTCGGTGCCCGGCATCCACAGCACGTTGTACCCCTGCATGCGTTTTTGCCGGCAGAGGATGTCCTGCAGCGTGTTGTTCAGCGCGTGGCCCAGGTGCAACGCGCCGGTGACGTTGGGGGGCGGGATGACGATCGTGAAGGGGGGCTTCTTCTCGCCCGCGGCGTTGGTGGCCCCCACTTCGGCGTGGAAGTACCCGCGCTCTTCCCAGAACTTGTACCACCGCTGCTGGGCCCCCTCGTGGTCGTACTGCGAGGGGAGTTCCTGGAGATTGGTCGTTGCGTCGGTACTCATGGCGGCCAGCGGCAGTCGGTCAGGTTTGGGTTCTGCGCATTTACTTTGCGCCTTCGCGCCTTTGCGCGAGGGATCGGAAACAGCCAATTCTCGCGCAAAGGCGCGAAGGCGCGAAGGGGAGAATCTGTCCGCAGCGTCAGTCTCGCCAGAGCTTCAGACCCGAGACCTTGCGGAAATGTTCGTCCCGCGTGTCGAGCGTGAGATTGTGCTGCAGGGCCGCCGCGGCAATCCAGATGTCGTTGGTGGGGATGGGCGAGCCGCGGCGGCGGAGATCGGCGGCAATCTCGGCGTAGTGACGCGCCGTTTCCTCGTCCGGCAGCAGGACGCCTACCCCCTGGAATTGCAGAAACTCCGCAAGCCGCCGCTCATTCGCGCTGCGTCGCGATCCTAACGCAAATCCCGTGCGGATTTCCCCAAGAGCGACCAGCGGCAGCCAAACCTCGGTCGCGACCTGGAGTCGCTCGATCACTTCCCGGTCACGATTGACCACGTCGCCGTAGCGGTTGGTATCCAGCAACAACCGCATCGCACGCTAATCCCACATTTCAGGATCGATGGGCCGCGGCTCATTCAGAATTGCCAGCGTCTCGGCGTCGATCTTCGGCCCGTTCAAGAATGACGAAAGATCCCGCTTCTTGGTCGGTTGGGGCTCAACCCCCAGCCCGCGCCGCAGTGCGTCGACCAGCACCGCGTTAAGCGACTTCTGCTCCGCCGCGGCGCGCTCGCGGGCGGCGGCGTCGATGTCGGCGGTGATGTTGCGGACCGTAAACTGCATGCAAAAATGATAGCTCATGCATGCACGGCGGTCAATTTCGGCCTGGGTTCCGTAGCCACCGGTCGCGGCGTTACGACTGGTCCTTGCACAGCTTGTATTCGATGCTATCGACCAACGCGGCCCAGCTGGCTTCGATCACGTTTTCGTGGACCCCCACCGTGCCCCAGGAGCCCCGCTCGTCGCGGCTTTCGATGACCACCCGCACGCTGGCGGCCGTGGCGGCTTCGCTGTTGATCACCCGCACCTTGTAGTCGAACAGGTGCATGTCGGCGAGCATCGGAAAATCGGCGGTCAACGCTTTCCGCAAAGCGGCGTCCAACGCGTTGACCGGGCCGTCCCCCTCGGCCACTTCGTGCCGCACTTCGTCGCCGACCACCAGTTTCACCGTGGCCTCGGTCACCGGCTGGCCGCCGCGGCTTTCGACGATCGTGTGATACTTCACCAGTTCGAAATGCGGCGTGAACGTGCCGGCGAGCTTCTTCACGAGGATCTCAAACGACGCCTCGGCCGCCTCGAACTGGTAGCCGCGGTTCTCCAGTTCCACGATCTGCCCCAGCACCCGATCCATCAGCGCCTTGTCGTTTTGCAGGTTGAGCTTCGTGGCCATCGCGATGATGTTCGACCGGCCCGAGAGCTCGCTAACCAGCACGCGGCGTTCGTTGCCCACCGCCGCGGGGTCGATGTGCTCGTAGCTGCGGGCCACTTTGTTGATGGCATGCACATGCATCCCTCCCTTGTGGGCGAACGCGCTGGCGCCGACGAACGGCTGGTTGTTGCGGAAGTTCATGTTCGCGATTTCGTAAACGTAGCGCGACAACTCGGTAAGGTGAGCGAGTGACGTCGTGCCGTTGCCGGCGGACAGCACCTGGTAGTCCTGCTTCTTCTTCAGGGCCAGATTCGCCATGACGGTCACCAGGTCGACGTTGCCGCAGCGTTCGCCGAAGCCGTTGATCGTGCCCTGCACTTGCACCGCGCCCGCGTCCACGGCGGCCAGCGAATTGGCCACGGCCAGTTCGCAGTCGTTGTGCGTGTGGATGCCCAGCGGCACGTCGACCGCGGCGGCCGCGGCGGCGGTCAACTCGGCGACTTCCTCGGGCAGCGTGCCGCCGTTGGTGTCGCACATCACGATCATCGACGCCCCCGCCTCGGCGGCCGCTTGGATCGTCTGCGCCGCGTACTTTGGGTTCGCCTTCCAGCCGTCAAAGAAATGCTCGGCGTCGTAGATCACCTCGCGTCCTTGCTCGACCAGGTAGGCCACGGTGTCGCGGATCATGGCGAGATTCTCCTCCAGCGACACGCCCAGCACCTCGGTCGCGTGGAAGTCGTGCGTCTTGCCGACGATGGTCACCACCGGGGTCTGAGCCTCCAGCAGCGCTTGCATGCCCGGGTCGTCCGCCGCATCCATCCCGCGGCGGCGCGTCATGCCGAAGGCGCACAGCTTGGCGTGCTGCAGCGGCTCGGCAGCCAGCCGCTGAAAGAACTGCGCGTCCTTGGGATTCGACAGGGGATAGCCCCCCTCGATGAAATCGAACCCGAGTTCATCGAGCCGCCGCGCGATGAGGACCTTGTCCTCCAGCGAGAAGTTGACCCCTTCGCCCTGGGCGCCGTCGCGGAGAGTGGTGTCGTAGATTTGGATGTGCATGGCGGGGGGAGGTGAGGGGTTAGGGGTGAGAGGTGAGAGGTGAGGGGCTAGGGGCTAGGGGCTAGGGGGCGATGGGTTGGGTTTGCGAGACGCTCAACAGGGGCGAGGATTGAGGGCCGCGGAGTAAATTTCCCGGTAGCAGTTGGCAAGATCGTCGCGTTCCCTCTGATCTCTGACCCCTAGCCCCTAACCTCTCGCCTCTCGCCTCCGACCACTCGCCAAAACGAAAAAACCCCGAGGCGTTGGGGCCTCGGGGTCGTGGTTTGTAGCAAGATCGCTCGAACCGCCCTAAGGCCGCCGGTGGGGGATAATCGGAATAATCACGGCGGCGAAGGACACGATGCAGTTCCAGCTGCAGTTTTCTTGGTCTTGTTTTGCGTTCTGAGGAATTCACAAAGTGTAACCCGAGAATCACAGGCGGTCAACGAGCCGCCGGGCTCGCTCAGGAGAACTGCAAGGTCCCTTTTTCCCTTGGTTTCCAAC
>JAGQOU010000037.1 GCA_020427145.1 Planctomycetales bacterium
GTGGCTTCGGTGCCGCTGTTGACCAGCCGCACCATTTCGACCGACGGCACGGCCTCGATGATCAGCTCGGCCAATTCGCTTTCGGCCTCGGTCGGCGCCCCGTAGCTTGTGCCGCGGGCGAGGGCCGCCTCCAACGCAGCGACGACCTGCGGGTGGCGATGCCCCAGGATCATCGGCCCCCAGGAGCCGATGTAGTCGACGTAGCGATTGCCGTCGACGTCCCACAGGTAGGCGCCGGCGGCGCGATCGATGAACACGGGCGTGCCGCCGACGGCCCCGAACGCGCGGGCCGGACTGTTGACGCCGCCGGGCATCAGTTGCTGGGCTCGGTCAAACGCGGCAACGCTACGATCGCGATTCATGGCATCTCCGGGGGCGACGACGGGTGACGGGGGCGTCGTATAGAAGATAACCGAGCCGCGCGGATGCCGACAGCGGCGCCCGCGCTACTCGGCCAACTGGTTCAGTCGCCCGTTGGCTTCCCGCACGACGTCCGCGGCCCAGGGCTGATCCTGATACAACTCGACCAACCCCTGGTACATGCGCCGGGCCGCCTGGGGATTCGTCCGAGCGATTTTCTCCGCCGTCGCAAGTCGTGCGCGCAGCAGCGGCAGCTGCGCGGCCGCGTCCTCGTCGAGCGTTTCGCGCAGGCGACGCAATTCCAGGTCCGCCGCGCGCAACCAGCGGCGTTGCGTCTCGTCGAGCGCGAGCGCCGGATCGTCGAACCGCTCGTCGCCGTCGGCGTTCGGATCGACGCCGAACAGCCGCAACAGATTCGCCAGCTTCTCGGCAGCGCCGGCGGGGTCAGTCTCGCGAGACGCCATCGCGGCGGCGTACCACCGCGCCGAGGGCTGCGCTTGTGCGTCGCCGCGGAGTCGCACGCGGCTCCGCAGGCCTTTGGCCATGTCGAGCAATTCGAGGTCTTGCTGGTACTCCAGAAATTCCTCGGCGCGAGCGTCGTCGGGGAACCGCTCAAGAAAATCGGCGATATCGGCGCGGTGGTCTCGCAGCCCCGACGTGCGATCGTCTGCCACTGCCGCGGTAACCTCTTGATAGATGTCATCAGCCGACGCAGGACGGGTGATGCGGTAGCCGCCGTAAATGAGCGCAGCCAGCGCGGCCGCCAAGCCCGCCAGCGACGCCCACTGGGCCCAGTGGCTCTCCTCGGCCTCGCGCTCGCTGCGCAAGGCGTCCTCGGCCACGGTCGTGAATCGACTGGTACGCCTTTCGGCCGGCGCGGAAACGCCTCGTTCGTCGTCTTCCGCGGCGGCGTCCTCCGCCAGCGTCGCGGCGTCGTACAGAGCTTCGCCGCCGGTTTCCACCGTGATCAACGAGATGGGTTCGCCGGGCAGCGTCGCGTCGCTGTCCGGCGCTGCGGTGGCCGAGCTGCCGTGGTCCGGGGATGGCGCCGCTTGGTGCGAGGCGGCTTCCGTTTCCGCCTCCTTTCGCGACAACGCTTTGGCCATCGCTTCCATGTGGCGGCTGAGCACCAGCACGTTGGGGAACCGTTCGGCAGGTTCCTTGCTCAGCAGTTGCCGGATCAGGCGATCGAGTTGCTCCGGCGTTTGCGGAGCATAGCGCCGCACCGGCTCCGGTTCCGCGTAGCGCTGCATTTGCAGCATTTCGGGCATGGTCTTGGCGCGAAACGGCGGCCGCCCGGTGAGCAGCGCGTACATCACGCAGCCGAGGGCGTACTGATCGCACTTGTCGGTGACCGCCCGCCCGTCGGCTTGCTCGGGCGACATGTAATCGGCCGTGCCCAACACGCCGCCGGCGGTGGTGAGCTGGTTGGCGCCAAACAGCCGCGCGATGCCGAAGTCGGCCAATTTCACCCGCCCGTCGGGCGCCAGCAGAATGTTGGCCGGTTTGATATCGCGATGCACGACGCCGTGGTCGTGCGCATGCTTCAACGCCCGGCACAGCTGAACGGCGATATCGAGCGTTTCGTGCCAGTCGAAGCGGCGGCCGTTGTTGAGCTCTTCGTCGAGGCTTGGCCCGTCGACGCGTTCCATTGAGTAGAACAGCACGCCGTCGTCTTCGCCGTAGCCGAACATGCGGACGATGCCGTCGTGCTGCAGCTTCTTGAGCGACTCGATCTCGGCTTCAAACCGTTCGCGAAAGCCCTCGGCGGCCGCGAGATGGGGGCTGAGCGCCTTGACGGCCGCCACCTGCCCGGTTTTCGAGTCGACCGCGGCGTACACGGCTCCCATGCCGCCTTTGCCGATCCGCTTGCCAATGCGGTAAGGCCCGAGTTGCTTCGACTCCATATGCGATTTGCTCCGCCGCCAATGTCCGCCCCAGTTTTCGCGCAGAAAGATCCTGCCGGGATGGCTCCATCCTAACAGCGGCCGCCGCCCGCAGCCAGCAACGCTAGCGGGCCCGCGGCCGCCGTTCGTCGTCGCGGCCCATGCCAGCAGAGCCAGCGACCTTGAGCCGCTCGGCCGGTTTTCCTACAAGACGCCTCCTCTATTCCGCGGCGTCGAGCCGCTTGCTTAATTTGCGAGGAAGCCGTCATGGCATTCTTACGCGCGGTTGGCGCTGTCAGTGCGGCTTGGGTAGCGCTCGCGCCGTTTGCAACAACGGTATGCGGCGAGCAGCCTGGCGCCTTTCCGTATATCGCGTACGTCGTATCCGACCAAGCCGCGGTGCGTAGCGGGCCGGGCGATTCGTTTTACGCCGCCGGCGATCTGGCGCGCGGTCGCGCCGTCGAAGTCTATCGCCACGACGCCAACGGTTGGTGCGCCATACGACCGCCCGAAGGGAGCTTCAGCCTGGCGCCCGTCGAGGCCCTGCAGGTCGTGGGGCCTCGCGTGGCGGAAGTCGTCGCCGAGGGCGCCGCGGTGCGCGTCGGCAGCCGGCTCACCGATCAACTGAACGTGGTGCAAGTGAAACTCATGTTGGGCGAGCGCGTCGAGGTGCTCGCGCCTCCCCGGCTAGGCGACCCGCTGGTACGCATCGCACCGCCATCGGGGGAGTTTCGCTTTGTCGCCGCGGGCGACCTCTCACGCGAACCGCCCACCGAACAAACGCCGCAAGGGCGGCAGCCCGCGACAACAGGTTCGCGGTGGCGGGCATACGGCGCCCGTCACCGCGACGAGGCCGAACCGGCGATTGTCGTGCCCGACGCCGCCAGCGAAACCAGCGCGTCGCCGCGACCGTTGGCGCCCGTGACCATGCTGGGGGCGAATCCCGCCGTGCCGACGCGGCTGGCCGACCCCATCCAAATCGTGCCGGGTTCGCCGGCCGCGGTGCAGCCGATGCGTTACGAGGTGGAAGGCGAGGCAGCCGCGCAGCGTCCACCCGCCCCGGCGTCGACCTCGCCGCCCGCGCCGACGGCTCCTGCCCCGGCTGCCCAGGTTCCGATGAGTGCCGCGACCATGGCGCCTGCGCCCAGCGCGTCTGCCGGACCGCTGCCGCGGATTCGGTTCGAAGGGCGCAACGTTCGCTCGTCCGTGCCCGTGACGCGCGAAGTCGCCGAACTGCAACTCGACCTGTCGCGGGCAATCGTCGCGCCGCCGCAACCGTGGTTGCTGGCCGGCCTGCGCGAGGAAACGACCACCGCGTTGGGGCATGCCCAAACGGCAACCGAACGCGAACAGCTGCGCGAGCTTCTCGCCCGCATCGTGCTGTTGGAGGAGATTGCCAACGAGCGCGCACGGATTGCGGTCGCTCGCGATGCGGCCGCGCGCGACGAAACGACGCCCCGTGACGGAAGCGAAGCGCGCTTGGCCGACCGAGCCGGCGCCGGTATGACGGAACCGACCGAACCCTTGGACGTCTTCGACGCGCAAGCCGCCGCCGCTGGCAGCGACGACGGCGCTTCGCCCGGCGAGTCGGATGACATCCGCGCACTGGTGCGGCGCGATCTGGGGCTCTCGAACCGACCGGCCGACGATCCTTCGGCGATCACGCCCACTCCGCGCGACGCCGCTGAACCGCCACAGTATGCGGGCACGGAAGCCCGCTACGACGCGGTTGGCACACTCAAGCCGGTCGTATCGCGGCGCAGCCAGGCGCCGCAGTATGCCCTGATTGATGACAACGGCCAGATCGCAGCACTCATCACGCCATCGCCGGATCTCAACCTGCAAGAGTACATCGGCCAACGGGTCGGCGTGGTGGGATCGCGCGGCTACATGCCCGAGTTCCGCCGCGCCCACGTCACCGCGACGCGCGTAACGTTGCTGGAAGCCGGCAGCGGCGTGCTGCTGCGGTAAACGCCCCTCGCGCCGGGAGTGCGAAGCTCTGCTGAGCCAGAGAGATCGACTGAGCCAGAGCGTTAGGTCCGCGCGCCGCTCGCCAGAGCCATGCCCTCCCGTCTGGAACAAAGCCAGGCGTAAGCCTCCGGGTAGCTACGGCTTGGCCCCAGCAGCGCAAGAGCAGCAGCTTCGCGCGTTATGCAGGCGCCTGCGCAAAGCGAGCGAGCGGGGTGCGGCCAACACAGCGAACTAACGCCGCTGGGTGTTGAGAATCTCCGTCGCTCGCGCGGCGACGCGGGCGTCGTTGTCATGCACCGCACGGCGGCGGGCAATCTCCGGCAGTTGCGGATCGTGCATGGCCGCCAGCAGCGAGAGGGCCTCGATGCGCGTCTCTGCGTCGCCTGACTCCGCCAACTGCCGCAGTATGCGACGGCTCTCCCCCGAGGGAACTCGCGTGAGCCGCTCTGCAAGCGTCAGCTGGGCCGGCGGCGGCGAGCCGGCGGATTGGCCCGCGGCGGAGGTTTCGTTCACCGGCGTGCCGCGCTCCGCGAGTTCGCGACGGATGGCGGCGGCTTGAAAGTGATCGGCTGTCGGGAGCTGCCGCAACAAGGCCTCGGCTGGCGCATCACGCAGCATGCGGGCCTGGTCGCGCACCTCCAGCGGCGTCGGCAGCGGGGCCAAACGCACCGCGGCGCCAATTCCACCCCCTGGACCCGTGGCGGCGGGGGCTTCACTGCGTGGCAACGCCTGAGCAACGGCTTCGCTGTTGCTCTTCGCAGCGGCATCGACCAGCGGAGGCTCGGCGACCCGTGACTGGACCAGCGGTGGTTCAGCGAGCGGCGGCTCGACGAGCGGTTGCATCGCGATCGGCGAGGCGCTCCGATCGGTCGTTGGCGGCGCCGTCGACCAGAGCGAGGCAGGTTGACGCGGCGCCGCCGAACCGACGACCGCGTTGCCCGGCCGAGGCGGGCGCTCCGCCGGGGTGGCCAGCAGGTGCATGTCCATCGCCGGCGCCTGCAATTCGCGAAACGCCGTGGTTTGAGCCGGATCGGCCGCGTGAGGCTGAGCGCGACGCCGGGGGAGCGTGGCCAAAATCGCTTCGCAGTCGGCAATCAATCCGGCCGCCTCGTCCGGCGGCAACGCCTCGCTCAGTTCCATCGATAGCATGGCAAACGTCTCGCACCATCGCACGTCGTTCGCGGCGAACTGCCCGACCCGCGCCCGCAGCACGCGGACCGCTTGCGTGAGCGGTTGCAGCAAGGCGCCAGCGTCGCTCGTTTCGCGCCAATTGACCAACCAGATTTCGAGGCGCTCGTCGAGTTCGCGCCGGGCAGGCGTCGCTAAGTCGGCGCGCGGCTCGGCAGCCAGCCAAGCCAAGCGTTCCACGCCAACCGTCCCCAATTCGGGCAGCCGAGCAACGGCGCCCGCGGCGCGACCGTCGGGCGCATGCAGCGCGGCCAATGCCAGCCGGTCGGCGCGGGCCTGACGGTACCATCCTTCCATGTGGTTGTACGCCAGCGAGGCCACAGCGCACGCGGCCCCCGCGGCGGCGAGCAGCTTGAGGCTCGCCCCCAGCAACGGGCGTTTGGCAGGAGACGCGGAGGTCACGAAGGGCGGCTCGGGGAAATGCGGGAAGGGGGCCAGGTTGCTCTCGACGAGTGGGCGGATTCTCGCGAAAAACCCGGTTGGCCGGCAAGGCCAGCTGCCGGCGCCAGGGCTGCGCAGCACCCCCAAACCCTCGGGGCCGACGGCGGCCGCTGACGGTCCCCCTTCCCTCGTTGCCCATCGCAACCATACTGACAGCATGAGCAAGCCAGCTGACAGCGACCGCCCCGGCCGGGCGCCCACCGCGGCGCAACTTCGCAAACTCGACCGCGAGATTGCCGAGCTGTTGGTGCGCCGCGCCCAACTCGCGCTCGCCCGCGGCGACGCCGAACTCGCGGGCGACGCCGCCGAGCAGTCGCTGCTGGCCGCCGACAAGGTCGACCTCGCCCCCTTAGACGCAGCGGCGCTGCGCGCCGTGTTCCGCGAGTTGCACAGCGGCATCCGGGCGGCGTCGGCGCAGACCCGCGTCGCTTATTTGGGACCCGAGTTCACTTATAGCCATCTCGCGGCAATGGCGTGGTTTGGCCAAAGCGTCGACCTGACCCCGGTGGCCACCATCGCGGCGGTGTTCGACGAAGTGGAGCAAGGCGACGCGGAGTTTGGCGTCGTGCCAATTGAAAACTCGACCGATGGTCGCGTCGCCGACGCACTGCACTGCCTGGCCCGCGCGTCGCGCGGCTCGCATCATGTGCAGATTTGCGCCGAAGTGCCGCTGCGAATTCGCCATTGCCTGTTGGGGCAGGGACCGCGCTCGACGATCCGCCGGGTTTGCAGCAAACCCCAGGCGTTGTCGCAGTGCCGCAACTGGTTGGCCGCGCATCTGCCCCATGCCGAATTGAGCCCGACCGCCAGCACGGCCGAAGCGGCGCGGCTGGCGATTGCCGATCCCGCTACGGCCGCCATCGCCAGCGAACAGGCGGGCGTGAACCACTCGCTGATGGTGCTCGCGCGTCACATCGAGGACAGTTCCGACAATGTCACGCGGTTCGCGGTGATCGGTCGCGCGAGCGGCGCCAAAACGGGGCGCGACAAGACCGCGCTGGTATTCGAAGCTCCGCACGAGCCGGGCGCCCTGGCCGACGCCATGGCAATCTTCAAACGGCAGAAGCTCAACCTCACCTGGATCGAGTCGTTCCCTGTGCCCGACGAACGGGGGCGTTACTACTTCTTCGTCGAGTTCCAAGGCCATGCCAGCGAGCTGCATCCGCGACGTGCGCTGGCGGCGTTGGAGAAGAAGGCGACGCGACTGACCGTGCTCGGCTCGTATCCCGAAGGGGCGGTCGTCGGTTAGCAGCCAGCTGAACAGAGGGACTGGCTCGCGGAACGTCGCCGCGAACGCGGGCGATGCACGCCATGGGGAACGCGCCTACCCCGTGTTCACCCCCCCGTTCAGCGGCCTGTGGTCTCCGCGATCGCGGGAGTTTGAGCCGAAAGATAACGAGCGGTCCGTGCGCGAAAAGGAGCCGCGCGACGGCGCCGTTGGCGGTTATACTGGGGGGCTGAAAACGTCGGCCGCGGCGTTCGATTCTGGTCGCATCCAGCCAGCGAGGCTTCCACGTGCCCCTCTTGCCGCCAAACGTCATCTCCCGCGCCTTGCTCGGCGCGATCCTGTCGATCCTCGCCGTGACAGCGGACCGCGCCGGCGCCGCATTTACCGAGCAAGGACTTGCGGTGCTCGGGGGCGCCAATTTTGATTCGCGCAGCGCCTCGCTCGCCGACATCGACGACGACGGCGATCTCGATTTGTTCTTCCAGGGCAGCTTCGGCTCGCAACAACTGTTCCGCAATGAATTGGTAGAAAACGGGTCGCTCGCGTACACGAATATTTCCGCCTCGCTTCCGTCGGGATTGGGCTCGTCGTGGAGCGCCGCGTGGGGGGACTACGACGGCGACGGCCGCATCGACGTGTTCGTCGGACAAACGAACAACGGCGCCTCGGGCGACGTGCTGCACAACGATGGCGCCGGCGGCGGGTTTTCCAACACCAGCGTCGCCACGGGGTTGAACGACCCGGGGTTTCACCAGAACGTTGCCTGGTGCGACATCGACGCCGACAACGATCTCGATCTCATCATCGGCATGGAGGGGCCCGAGAAGCACGAAATCTACTTGCAGGGGCCTGGTCACGTGTTTACCCCGGTTGGCGCCGCGGTTGGATTTCAAGAGCCCTTTGGCACCAAATCCTACGGCATGGCGATTGGCGACTACGACGACGACGGCGACTTCGATATCTACATTTCGACCTGCCGCACCAACAACGATATTCGTAACAACTTCTACAAGAACATGCTCACCGAAACCGGCACGCTGTCGTTTGTCGACGTTGCCGATCTCAATGGCACGCAGAACACCAAGAACAGCTACGGCAGCGAGTTTCACGACTTTGACGATGACGGCGATCTCGACCTGTTCATGGTGGGGGCCGATCGGCAGCCCAATAAGATCTTTCGCAACAACGGCGACGGCAGCTTTACCGACGTCGATTCCCTCACAGGGCACGCCCTGGTCGACGACTTGGGCGGCGATTTCAACGGGGCTCGCCCAGTGGACTACGACAACGACGGCGATCTTGATCTGTATTTTCACGACCATCTGCCGGGAGCCAGAACGAGTTACGCGGGTATGTTGTACCGCAACGACGGCAACTGGCAGTTCACGAACGTCACGACTGCCGAGGGGCTCCACGCGCCAAATCAGGGCGCCTACGACAGCGTGTGGGGTGACCTCGATCGCGACGGCGACCAGGACCTCGTCATCCCGACCGACGGTGGAAGCGACGAACGCGTCTACCTGAGCGATGAGGCAGCCAACGGCAACCATTGGCTGTACGTGGAACTGGCTGGCCCCGAGGGCAACACGACGGGAATCGGCGCGTCGCTGTTCGCCACGATCAACGCAGGGACGCCCGAGGAGCGCACGCTCCGCCGCGAAGCGAACACCAACGCCGGCACGTTTGCGCAGAGCGACTTGCCGGTACACTTCGGCCTGGGTACGGCAACGGTCATCGATGAGCTGCGCATCGAGTGGCCGGACGGCACGGTGCAGGTATTGGCGAACGTGGCGGTCGATCAGTATTTCGCAGTAGCAATCGTGCCGGAGCCCGGAGGAGTCGCCATCGCGGCAATCGGGCTTGCGGCGATCTTGGCGTGCGGCGGCCGACGGCCGTAGTCCATCGTCCCGATCGCCCCATTCAAAACGCAGGCAGACGCGGCGGAATCTCCGCTACGGAACTTGCAGTTCCCGCCGCCGACGTCGCACGCCGGTCGCCACGTTGACGGTCGCCACGTTGACGGTCGCCGTTGCGTGGGCGACAATCGGCGCATTCCCGAGGCGCTAATCTTGCCATTTCGGCGTTGCGCTCGCGCGAGTCTTTCCTGTCAGGAGTCTCTTTCATGCGATCTCGCATTTCGATCGTCGCGATTCTGATTTGTTGCTCGCTGTTTGCCGCGGCGTCTGGCGCCCGGGCCGAGGAGAGCGCCGCGCAGCGCGACCAGCGTTTGGAGTGGTGGCGCGAAGCAAAGTTTGGCATGTTCATCCACTGGGGCGTTTACGCCGTCCCGGCGGGAACGTACGAGGGCAAGCAGATTGGCGGCATCGGCGAGTGGATTCAGCATCAAGCGAGAATCCCCGTGGCGACGTACAAAGACTACGCCCATCAGTTCAATCCCGTGAAGTTTGACCCCCAGGCGTGGGCCGAGTTGGCCAAGGACGCGGGCATGCGCTACATGGTCATCACGTCCAAGCATCACGACGGGTTCGCGCTGTACGATTCCGCCGCGACCGATTGGGACGTGGTCGACGCCACGCCGTACGGCAAAGGGCTGCTCGCCCCGCTGGCCGCAGCGGCGCGCGACGCGGGGTTGAAGTTCGGACTGTACTACTCGCAAGCCCAGGACTGGAACCACCCCGGCGGCGCCAAGGCCGGCTTGAACGAAGGCGACGGATGGGATCCGCAGCACAAGGGGAGCTTTGACGACTACCTCGCGGAAATTGCCGTCCCGCAGACCAAGGAGATCCTCGAACAGTTTCACCCCGATGTGCTGTGGTGGGACACGCCAGTGTGGATGACCCGCGAGCGGGCCCAACCGCTGCACGAGTTGCTGGCGCTGCAGCCGCAGATCATCACCAACAACCGACTCGGCGGCGGATTCGCCGGCGACACCGAGACCCCCGAGCAGCACATTCCCGCCACCGGCTTTGGCGATCGCGACTGGGAAACGTGCATGACGCTCAACGACACCTGGGGCTACAAAAGCTATGACCACAATTGGAAGAGCACCAAGACGATCATCACCAACCTGGTCGACATCGTGTCGAAGGGCGGCAACTATCTGTTGAACGTCGGGCCGACGGCCGAGGGCGAGATTCCGCAGGAGTCGATCGACCGGCTGCACGAAGTCGGCGCCTGGATGGCCGTGAACGGCGACGCAATTTACGGCACCACCGCCAGTCCTTGTCGCAAGCCGGCGTGGGGGCGACTCACGCGCAAGGGCGATCGAGTGTTCCTGCACGTGTTTGATTGGCCGCAGGACGGGCGGCTGACTCTGCCGTTGCGCGTCGAGACAAGCGGTTGTCGCCTGCTGGCCGACCCGGACCGCGAGTTCGCCGTGACTCAGACGGAGGAAGGTCTGGAGATTGGCGTCACCGGCGACGCGGTCGACCCCATTTGCACAGTGATTGAGATGAACATAGCCAGCGAGCCCCAAGAGGTCTTCCAGTACGTCGAGCCGGACGCCGCGGGCGAGTTGACCCTTGCCGCTGCCGACGCCGCACTCACCGGCGGCGTGCAATTGGAGTCCATCGGCGGCCAAAACAATCTTGGCTACTGGACGGATCGCGGCGACAGCGTCGTGTGGCGGGGCGTCGTCACCCGCGGCGGCGCGTACGACGTGATCGCCACGACCGGCTCGTTCGCCCCTGCGACCCTGCGGCTCAGCGTTGGCGACGCCCAGGCGGAGCTTCGTGTGGCGGCGACCGGCGGCTACGATCGCTTTAAGGAGGCGCAGGCGGGCGCGATTCAAATCGAGCAGCCGGGGCGCTATGAGATCACGCTGCAGCCGGCCGGCAACGATTGGCAGCCCATCAATCTGCGGAGTCTGAAGCTCGTACCGACCAAGTGAGCCAAGCCAGGCGCCGTCGGTGCGAACCTCGCTACTTGGCTACTTGGCGATCGCATCGTCGAGGGTCAACACTTGCCCCGCGGCGCGCAGCCGCGCGGCGAGTTCGTCGTACGGCACGTCCTGCACGGGACAATTGTGCTGGATCGCCAGCTTGGCGGTCGTGGCGGCCGAGTGCCCCAGGACCATGAACACCGGCTCCATGCGAATCGAGCCAAAGGCGATGTGCGAGCTGCTGACGCACACGGGCACGATCAGGTTGGTACACTCGGCGCGCCGCGGCACGATGGCGCGAAAGCTAATCGGGTACGGCCCAAAGCCGTGGACCTGGACGTCTCCCTCGTCTTGCGCGTGGCCGTCGGCGTCGACGTAGCGCTGGCAGTTGTGGCTGTCCATGCCGTAGGCGCCCATGCCGACCGAGTCGGCGGCGATCTCCCGGCCGCGGCAGTTGTGCTCCGTCATCACATAGTCGCCGATCATGCGGCGCGCTTCGCGCACGTACAACTGCGGCGGCCAGTTGTCGGTCGCCACGAATTCGTCTCTGGCCAAACCAATGCGCTGAAACGTCCGCTGCACCGCGTTGGGCACGTCCGGATGATTGGCAAGCGTCCACATCAGGCCTTGCTGATACGACAGGTGGTCAGCCACGATCCGCTCTCGCGCGGCGTAGTCGGCCTCGGGATAGTCCCAGTTGCCGCCCAGGTAGTCGGTGGAAAACGCCCCGTTGTTGTTGGTGTCGGTCTTGCGGTTGGGCATCCACACGGGATTCCACGGTGCGTCGCGATCGCCCGCTGCAAAGTACCGCAGCAGCAGCTCGTAGCGGGCCGGGTCGTAGTCGGCGGGCTTGTTCCAAGAGCGGCGATTCGCCGGCACGTCGGTCGTACACATGCGAAAACAGTACGCCTGCACCAGCTTGTCGCCCGTGCCCGCGGGGGGCAGCGGCGCGCTGCGCTGTACGCCCCAGACCAGCCCCGAGGCCGGATCGCCAGGCGCAACAAATGGGTCGACCGGCCTGGTGAACCGGTGCCTATGGGTGTTGAGCCCCGGCTGAACGCCGTTGAGCGTTTCACCGTACGCCGCGTTCGCCTCGCGGCCCACGTGGTACGACACGCCGGCGGCGGCCAGCAGATCGCCTTCGTACGTCGCGTCGATAAACGTCCGGGCCGCGTATCGTTGGCCCGACTCGCAGGTGATGGCCGTGATTCGCCCGTCGTGCATTTCGACGCCGGTCGCGCGGTCGAGCCGCTCGTTCAAGATCGGCTCAACCCCCGCCGCGGCCAGCATCTCGGCGAAGATCGCTTGCGCCACATGCGGCTCGAAAGTCCACATCGCGTCCTGAGCCGGGTCGAAATGCGGTCCACGATGCTGATACTCTTCGGGCGTCTCATGCACCCAAGCGTCCGCGTTGCGGTAGTGCTCGGCGACGGCCGCGTAAAATTCGCGGGCGAGGCCGCCGATGACGTGCTTGTTGCCGATATCCGTGGCGCCGAGGCCGCCGGTGGTGAGACCGCCGAGATGCGCCGAAGGTTCAATGAGCACGACCTGCAGACCTTCGCGGCGCGCCTGCACCGCAGCGGCGACCCCGGCCGACGTACCGCCGTAGATCACCAGATCCGCGTCCGCGGCAGCGCACGAAAGGGGGCAGGCCGCAGAACCCGCTGCCAAGGCGAGCATCGCCACCGAACATTGCGCCGCTCGACGGAGTGACATGGTGCGTAACATCAGGTCCTTGTCCCAAAGGGGAGCGAATGAGCATTTCAGGAAGGGATTTCGAGTCCCCGCAGTCATCGCGAGGTCGCGTCGCTCGTCACTCGTCCCATTCAACGACAAACAATGAAACGCCTTGCCGCGGCAGCGTGAACTGCAGCGTGGCTTGCCCGTCGATGACCGCCAGCGTCTGGGGGGCGTCGAGGGCGGCCAATTCCGAGGCTTGCTGCAGTGTTGCATACTGCTGTGCGGTCGGCTCCGCTGGGGAACCCATCGCCTGCCAGGCGGTGTACGCGTTGCTGTGATCGTGATCAATGCGGTAGTGAGCGACGCGCGCCCCGTCTGCGGCGGCAGGCAAGTCTTCCAGCAGCAGTGAAACGGCCGCATCGTCGCCGGGCACGTCGTCGTCGTGATAGTGCCACGCCATCACGCACAGCCGGCCCGCGTCGCGACTCGCCAGGGCGGCGACGTCGGGCGCGCGCCGCACGCCGTGACGAACCATCTGCTCCAGCGGCGCCGCGTGATCGCTGTCGACGGCCACCCGCTCGCCCGACATCCGGCTGAACATGCGAAACACGTTGAGCACCGGCTTGTTGATCCCCCCGGTCGACAACGCGCGGAAGCCGGCAAACAGCGGTTCGTTCTCGAACTCAAACGCCCAGGTGAGCGCCCCTTCGAGGTTCACCTGGTATTTGCGGGCCAGGTCAAGCTTGCGGGCGAAACTCGCCGCCGTGTAGCTGCTGTACATCGTGCCGTTTCGATACCCCAATTGCGGTCCCTGGCATGCCGCGCAGCCTTCGGGGTCCGATTCGCCAATGACGATCGGTTTGTCGCGTACGGCCGGGTGAGAGGCGATGATGCGAAACCCGCGCTCGACTTCCTGCAATTGGGCGGCAATGCCCATCTGCACGCGGCCGTCGACGAACCGCGGCGAACCCTTGGCGTGAAACGAGACGAAGTCCAGTGGCGTGCCGATTTCGCCCGTCGCGTAGTTCACGCCATACTCGCAGTGGTCGAGAAAGTCGTGCGTGAACTCCCCCCCCGCGCCCGCCGTGTCAGGACCGCCAACCCGCGCCGTGGGCAGCGCTCTTCGCACCGCGTCGACCGCGTAGTCGTGCAGTTTGTGGAATTCTTCGGGCGTGCCCTGCCAGTAGCCCGCATTGGACTCGTTCCAGGTCTGCCAGTACCAGGTCTCGACCTCCTCGCGGCCGTAGCGCTCGACGCAGTGCAGCGCCCACCGGTGCACGAGTTCGGCCCACTTGTCGTAGTCCTTGGGTGGAAATGCCCACCCGGTGAAAATCTCCTCGTACCGCAGCTGCGGGTTCCATTGATGCTGGTAGGGCTCGGGGCGCGTTGACAAATCTCGCGGCATGAAGCCGATTTGTACGTATGGCCGCACCCCGGCGGCCAAATAGGCGTCAAAAATGCCGTCGAGAATGGTCCAGTCATACTGCGGGCGACCGGCGGCGTCCTCGGAGTAAACGCCCGTTGAGCCCCATTTCAGCGCCGGCGTGCCGTCGCCGGAGGTGAGCAAATTGTGAGCGCGAAAGAAAACTTGTTGCGGCGCCAATTCGCCCAGGTCGGCCAGCAACTGCTTGCCGTGTGGCATCGTCGCGTAGTTCGGTTCGTCGGCCCCAAAGAACCGCCAAATCGCCGGCAACGGGCCCAGCGAGTCGCCCGCGTCGACGCGAATTTGCACGGGAAACGTCTCCGCTTCCACAACGGCGGCGGTCAGGATGTTGCCGCCAATCGAAAGTGCCAGAGCCAAGCGTTGAAACCAGATCATCATTGCGAATTGCCGTAGTGCGGATGGGAAGAAGAGCGGGCGGACCGGGAACGCCTGCCGCGACCCTGCGTCGGCGGAGTCGTCCCTGGCGATCCCTCGGAATCAAGCGACCACTGTGCCAAGACGCGGCCCGCAACAGTATAATTAAGTAGGTGAGTCGCAAGTCCGGCGAGGCGCCGCTGTCGCCCTGTTTTAACGGAGGGATGACAATCATGCACGAACCAATCTACTGTGGGCATTGCGGAAAAACGCTGGAGCCGAAGCACGCCCTCGCTGGCGTCGGCTCGATGGGGACGCGACGCGCCGAATTTGAGGCCCGCTCCTTCTACTGGTGCGGACATTGCGAACACGCCTGGCCGTTGCCGCTGGAGGATCGCACCGAGCAACTCTGCGAGGCCTGCGATCGGTTTATCCCCCTGGGACAGAGCTATTGTCTGTACTGCGGTCACCATTGCGCCGAAGCGTTTGTGGGAACCGCGGGATTTGACGAGGCCGTCCAATTCGGGGGCGAAGTCGACAGCCAGACGCCGCCGCGCGACATCCCCACGGGGCGCGCAGCACCGCTCCAAGCCGTTGCTCGCATCCTGACGTTGATTGCCGATCCGCCTCAAGCAAGGGTTGCGCCGCGCGCGGGCGATCGTCCCGGCAGCTACGCTTACTGGTTTGATGGCGGGGCCTGCCGCCAGCACACGGGCGGCGTGCCCGCGTTTGAGTTCGACGACGGATCAACGGCCGAGAACTGGTCGAGCGACAACCGGCTGCACGTGGCTCTCGTCATGCCCGACGGCGCGGCGGTGACGGTGACCCAGTTGCGTCGGACCTAACGCGATGGATCTGACGCAATTGATCGCCACTGCTGCAGTACGTTGGGGCTAGAAGGCCGGCGAGTGAGTTGCCATGGTCGCGGCGAAGCCCCTCGGGCGCCGTGGCTCCTTACGGTTCCAACACCACCTTCATCAAGCCCGGTTCGCGGGCGTACAGGCGCTCGAACCACCGCGGGCCTTCCAGCAACGGCGCGCGGGCGGAGATGAGCGGCGCTACGTCGATCTTGGCGGCGGCCATCAACTCGATCGCGCGGGGATACTCGCCTTGCGACGCGCATGAACCCAAAAGCGTCAACTCGCGCGTCACCACGTCTTGCAGCGGCAGGGGGACGCTGGGGCTGAGATTGCCCACCAGCGTGACTGCGCCGCCTTTGCGAGCGCAGGCCACGGCCGTGTGGACGGTCGCCGCGGCGCCAACCACCTCCAGCGCCGCATCGGCCCCGCGACCAGCGGTCAGTTCTTTCACGCGAGTCACTGCGTCCTGATTGGCTGGATTGACCGTTTCGTCGGCTCCAAACCGTCGCGCCATCGATAGCCGATCGTCATCCAGGTCGACCGCGATGATCTGACCGGCGTTGGCGGCGCGCAACGCTTGAATCACCAACGTGCCGATCATCCCTGCGCCGACGACCACCGCCGTGCCGCCAGCGGGAAACGGCTGTCGCCCCACGGCGTGCAGGGCAACCGCCACTGCTTCGATGAGCGCCGCATGGGCGAACGGCAACTCAGCGGGCAGGCGATGGAGTATCCGCTCGGGCACGGTCACGAACTCGGCAAACGCCCCGTGACGGCGGTAGTCGTCGCACGACACGCCCAGCACCTGCCGGCGGTCGCACAGGTTGATCTGCCCGCGTTGGCAGTATTCGCAGCTTCCGCAAAACACGGTCGAATCGAACGTGACGCGATCGCCCGGCGAGAATTGGCTGACCTCCCGGCCGGCCTGTTCGACGACGCCCGCGGCCTCGTGCCCCATGACCAGCGGCGGTTGGCGCCGGCCGGTGCTGCCGTCGTAGCCATGCACGTCGCTGCCGCAGATGCCGCACGCGGCGACGCGAACCAGCACCTCGTCCGGGGCGATCGTCGGATCAGGCACGTCGACCAGGTCCAATTGTCGGGGAGCGCTGAGCAGCAAGGCCTTCATGTCAAATCCCACGTGTTGCGAGTTGGAACTCAATTCGCCACACTAGCGTCGCCGCGCCGTCGGGGAAAGACGTCGCCGCGGCCAATCGTCCGACTGGCGGCGGTTTGAACCGATCGAGACGCGCGTGGCGACTCGGTCGCGCACGCGCCTTCGTCCTCTTCCAAGTCGCCCGAGCTCCTGTAACCGCAAGCCGGCCGCGCGCAATTCATGATTCCACCGCTAGCCATTCTCGCGATCGGCGTTGCCATTGTGCTGACCGCGATTCTGTGGTTGCGGCTCAATGCGTTCTTGGGATTAATCGCCGCGGCCTTGGCGGTGAGTTTGTTGGCGCCGGGCGCTGCCAACGAACGTGTAACGCGGGTCGCAGCCGCCTTTGGCGACACCACGGCCGGCGTGGGGCTGGCGATTGTCTTTGCGTCGGTCATCGGCGCCTGCCTGGTGGAATGCGGCGCGGCGGATCGCATCGTGCAGGCGTGCCTGGCGGTCTTCGGCCGCCGCAACGCCGCCGGGGCGCTCGCCGCCAGCGGATTTGTGCTCGCCGTGCCCGTGTTTTTCGACACGGTGTTTTATCTGCTCGTCCCGCTGGCGCGCTCCACGTATCGACTCACCGGCAAGCACTACCTGCGGTACCTGCTGGCGATCGGCGCCGGGGGCGCCGTGACTCACACCATGGTGCCGCCGACGCCGGGACCGCTGTTGATGGCCGACCAATTGCACGTGAACGTCGGCCTCTTGGCGTTGGTGGGCGCCGCGGTGGCCGTGCCGATGACGCTGTCGGGATTGGCCTTTGCCGCGTGGAGCGACCGCACGCTGACGCTGTCGCAACCGCCGGTCCTGGAAACCAGCCCGGATGAACTCGCCGCCGCCGCGCAATCCATGCCGCCGCTGGCCGCGGCAGTAATTCCGATTCTCATGCCACTGGCCCTGATTACCATGGGGCCGCTGCTGGCGTCGGGCAACGACGCGACCTTCGCCGCGGCGCCATGGCTGATGTTGCTCACCGACAAGAACTTGGCGCTGTTCCTGGCCGCGATCGCCAGCCTGGTGTTGTGCCGCGCCTATCGGCGACCCGGCGGTCGATCGATTTCGCAGCAGGTCGAGGAAGCGGTTCTCAGCGCCGGCGGCATCGTGTTGATCACGGCGGCTGGCGGAGCGTTCGGCGCCATGTTGCGCGAGGCGGGCGTGGGGCAGGCGGTCAGCGATCTGTTTGCCGTCGAGTCGCGCGGCGCCGGCTTCACGATGTTGTGGATCGCCTTTGCTATTGCGGCCCTCATCAAAACCAGCCAGGGTTCGACCACGGTCGCCTTAGTGACCGCGAGCGCCATGCTGCGATCCATGCAAGGACAGACCGAACTGGGGCTGCACCCCGTTTATCTCTGCACCGCGATGGGGTCCGGCGCCATGATCACCAGCTGGATGAACGACAGCGGCTTCTGGATCTTCTGCCGCATGGGCGGGCTCACCGATCGCGAAGGGCTGAAGACCTGGACGCCCATTATGATCGTGATGGGCGCCGCGGGAATGGCGACCACGCTGGCGCTGGCGGCGCTCTTCCCGGGCGTGTGACGCGCCGCGATCTCGCGCGCTGCCGGCGGCGGGCGCTCAATCGTGCGGCTGCGTCGTCGGTTTGATCACGAGTTCCGGCACATGCGCGCGCGCCGGCAGTCGGGCGATCATCAGCACCGCGGCCGCCACATCCTCGGGCTGCAGGATCTGCTCGCGATGCTCGTCGCTCACCGGCACGGGCCGACGGTCGAGAATCGGCGTGTTCACCTCGCCGGGATAAATGTTGGAGACCCGCACCCCCTCGTCCTTCACTTCCAAAGCCGCGGCGATTCCCAGCGCGGCCATGGCGAACTTCGACGCCGAGTACCCCGGGCCCCCCAGCGGCCCGGCGCGGCGGCCAGCGGTCGAAACGATGTTCACGACGAGCCCGTCGCGGCGGGCTCGCATTGCCGGCAGCACCTGCTGCAAGCAGTAGAACGCGCCGGTGGCGTTGGTCTGCAGCATCTGCTGCCAATCGTCCGCCGACAGCGCGTCGAGTCGGCGATCGCGCACGTTCATGCCGGCATTATTGACCAGAATGTCGCTCTCGCCCAACTCGCTGCGCACCCACGCGAAAAACTCTCCGACGCTGTCGCGATTCGACACGTCAAGTGTTCGCCCGTCGCACGAGCCAACTGCGGATAAATCATGCACGGCCCGCTCCACCGCAGCGGCGTTTCGGGAACCAATCGCAACGCGACAACCCGCTTCGACCAGAGCGCGGGCAATTCCGAAACCAATGCCCGTCGCGCCGCCGGTGACGATGGCAATCTTTCCGTTGAGATCCATGGCGTTTGCGCGACCGCGCGCCGGGGCCGCGATCGACTGTCTCCCGATTGAAGGTCCCGCGCTCGTCGAAGTGCAGAGATTCGCGGCGCCGCTGCGCGAGAAGGCGCCCCGCCGCTAGGCCTCTCCGCCAGCGGCTTCGACGACATTCCGGGCGAAGCTAGCATAGGCTGCGCCGAGTTCCTTAGCCATGGTGTCGGGATAGGCGTGGAACTGCCCCTCGGCGAGCGCCGCGACGATCGCTTCGCCGACCAGCGACGGCGACTCGGCCATGTCGGTCAGGCCGGCGTCATGCGCCATGTCGGTCGCGATGGGTCCCGGATGTACGCTGACCACCGCCGTGCCTTGCTCGGCAAGGACGCTGTGCAGCGACTGGGTGAGGGAATACGCTGCCGCCTTCGACGCACCATACGTGCTGAACGCTGGGAACGCGCGCATTGAAGCGACGCTGTTGAGCTGAACCAGCGCACCGCCGCCATTGCGCTTGAGCACGGGCGCGAAGGCCTGCGCCACGCGCAGCAGGCCGTTGACGTTCACATCGATTTCGAACGCGAGATCGTCAATAGCTCCCCGATCCAGCGGACCGCTGGTCTTGAGCACCCCTGCATTGTTCACGACCAGGTTCGCGTCGGATGCCGTGGCCGCCGCCGCGGCGACGAGGTCCGGTTTGGTCGCATCGAAGGCCACCGGAACGACCTTGTCGCCGTAAGTCGCCGCCAGCGGGGCGGCCGAGGCGGGATCGCGCACGGCCGCGTAGACTTTGGCGGCGCCGTGTTTTAACAGCGTCTCGGTAATCGCCTTGCCGATCCCGCGATTGGCGCCGGTAACCACGGCCACGCAGCCATTGACGTCAAAACTCATCTCACGCTCCGATGATTGTGTCTGATTGAACAAGCGTCTGCTTCAACACAGTGGCCCGCCATGCCGGCAACGATATGCGGCGGCAGTCTCGGGGGCAAGCGCCCGGCAAGTCGGGCGAAGCCAAACATCGGCCGCAGCAAAGAGACGCCTGCGCGGGTTTTGCGTCGTGAGGTTGCGGCCCGAGTCGCCAGTCGGCACCTTCACTGCGGGGCGTCCAAGGCCCAGGCGGTCAATCAATCTGTCGCATGCGATCGAGCAGGCGCAATCCTAGCAATCCAACCAATCGGACTGCAAATCGCGATTCGCGCGATTTGACGCCGCCGTATCGAGCCGGCGCGCCCTGAAAATGACCGGGCGCCGGCACATGCGCGCCGAAGCCCTCACAATTCTCAGGCTATGCTTGTTCAGCGACTTTCCCCAGTGGGATGGCTCGCGCCAGACCATCTCCCGCGGAGCATAGCGGTATGAACCCCTTGCCAGTCGCCGTGAACGACCTCCAGGTCGGAGACCGTCTTTGCGAGTCGGTGTACGCCCATGACGGGAAGTTGCTGCTCGCCGCGGGAACGCAGCTCGAAGCGCCGTTGCGTCAGCATTTGGCTGCCAAGCGAGTCGCGTGCGTGCTCGTCGAGCGCGATGCGCCCCTCGAATTCAATGCGGTCGCACATTGCGCTGGATGCGGCGCCGGGCTCGCACTGCGTCCGCCCAGTTCGACCGCGATGGCGGGTTTGTGGACCTGCTGCGGTTGCGGATCGATCTACGTCGCCGCATTTGACCCCGGCTGTACGGGGCTGCACTGCGGTCCCGAACGCGTCTACTGCGATCGCAGCGCCTGCAACCACATGGCGGCAACTCACCAATACTCCATGTCGCCCGAGGAGTTTGAGGCCGCGCGTCTCCTCTCCGGGCCGATGTGTGCGACGGCGGAATCGCTCTACGCGGGACGCGAACGGCGCGGCAGCAAGCGGCGGCCGCTTGACGCGGAGGTGGAACTGCTGCCGTTGGACCGCACGTATCGCGTTGTCGGCGAATTGATTTCGGCTCGTACGCGCAACGTGTCCTTCAGCGGCGCCAGCGTGGTCGCGCCGCGCGGTCGGCGCTGGCCGGCGTTCGTCGTCGACTTCACCCGGGCCGGCCTGCCGCAGCTACGACTCGTGATGCAGGTTGTCCACGAGACGCCCTCGGACGACGAGTCGCGCGTGATTGGCGGGCGTTATTGCGGCCGTCTCGACGATTCGGTAGGCGACCTGCACAGTCTCAAGCCGACGGTCGTCGACGGAAGGTGATTCGCCGGGAGCCAGGCTTGCGAAGCGGCGTCCCTAAAAATGCGTCGGCTCGCGGCGCAGGAACTGCCCGTGCCCCAACTCGCCGGTGAATTTGCCGCCTTGCACTTGGACTTTCCCCCGCACCAAGACGGTTTCCGCTCGGCCGGCAATTTCCCAGCCTTCGAACGCGCTGTAGTCGACGTCCATCTCTTGGTCCGCGGCAGAGATCCGGCCGCGATAGTCCGGGTCCCAGACAACCACGTCGGCGTCGCTGCCCGCGGCAATCGCGCCCTTGCGCGGGTAGAGCCCGAACAGCTTGGCCGCTTGCGTGCTGGCCGCGTCGACGAACGTGGCCAGGTCGATGCGTCCCGCGGCCACGCCGTGCGTGTAGAGCAGCGTGACGCGATTCTCCACCGAGGGAATGCCGTTAGGGATTTGCGTGAAGTCGCCGCGGCCCATCTCTTTCTGCCCGGCAAAGTCAAACGGCGCATGATCGGTGGCCACCGTGCTGATGAGCCGCGAACGGAGGGCGTTCCACAACGTCGGCTGTTGCCGAACGTCGCGCAACGGGGGCGACATGACGTACTTGGCGCCCTCGAAGTCGGGCAGCTCGGCATACGACTTGTCCACGACGAGGTAGGGAATCACGGTCTCGACCCACGCGTTGACGCCCCGTAGGTGCGCCGCCTGCACCGCTGCCAACGCCTCGCCGCAGGACGTGTGGACGCAGTAGACATGGGCGCCGGTCAACTCGGCGAACGTCATCAGGTGGTGAACGCCCTCGGCTTCGACGCGGGGCGGACGCGACGGTTCGTGCCACTCGGGGCCCGTCTTGCCCTCCGCGAGCAGTCGCTTCTGCAACTCCGCCACGAGGGTCTCGTTTTCGCAGTGCGCGGTGACAATCAGCCCCAACTCCTTGGCCAGCGATAGCGTGGCGAACAGCTCGCCGTCGTCGACGCCAAACGCCCCTTTGTAGGCCAGGAACACCTTGAGCGACGCGACGCCCCGATTGGCGATCTCACGAATCGCCGACTCGGCGCCGCCGTCGAAACGCGACACGCCCATGTGAAACGTATAGTCGCACGCCGAACGCTCGCCCTTGCCGAGCCACAACTCGAAGGCTTCCAGCGGATCATCGCTGCGGGCCGGGCAGCACATCTCGATCAGCGTGGTGGTGCCGCCAACCAACGCCGCCCGGCTCGCCGATTCGTACGTATCCTTGGCGAACGTGCCCATGAAGGGCAGATAGATATGGACGTGCGGGTCGATAAACCCCGGAAAGACGAACTTGCCCGCGGCGTCAATGATCTCGGCGTCGGCCGGCGGAGCAACCTGGGGACCGAGCGCGGAAATGGTCTCGCCGTCGATGAGCACGTCGCCGATGAAATCGGCGTCGGCGGTGACGATTCGCCCGCCCTGGATCAGTAGCGACATTGCGGCGTCTCCCGTGTGGAATTGAATGGCACGCGGCCAGTCTGATCGTGACTCGCGCGATTCTCAAGCCCCCGCCGCTTCACAATCGCCAAGTGCTCCTCAAGTCTCGGTGACACAACGCAAGAAAAAAGGCCGGCGGTTACCCCGCCGGCCTTCGAAATCAATTGATAGGTTTCGATCGTCCGCGACATCTCAATCCCAAATGCCAAATGGCGCGCGACGCTCGAGCCGCCTACCCAAATCGCCAATAGGCCTCGTCGGCCAGTGCCGAAGTGAGCGCGTCGTCGATATCGCCGTCGTCAAATTGCTCGACACGTTCGTGCCGGAGACCATGGCGACGAGAGGCGACAAAATCTCCGAACGCCTCGTCGCGTCGGTTGGCGCCAATGCGGAGATCGGCGACCGGGGCGTCAACATGCGACTCAACGCCGTCGTGACGGCCCAAGAACCCGCGATGCTCGCCGCGCGGTTCGGGTCGGGAGGCAAATCGAGCCACGTCCACTAGCGACTGAGAGTCCAATTGTTCGGCCCCGCTGTCCACGGGTGCCGCAATCGCCTGCAGCGACGTCGATTCGATTGCTCCCAATGCACTGGCGGTCGGCTCGAACACGGTCGACGGGGTCGTGCCCGCGCCGAACTGGGCTTGCCATGTCGCGAGATCGGATCCATCGACGTTGCCGTCGCTATTGCCGTCGCCGGTGTAGAGATTCACACCGGTTTGCTGACTAAAGCCGCGTTGCCAGGCGAGGAAATCGGCGCCGGCAACACCTCCGTCGGCATCGAAGTCGCCCGTGGCGGGCACTTCAAGCGCCGCGGCGACTTGCACAACTCCGTTGCCGTCGCCGAAATGCTCCATCAGCATGCCGAGGTCGGCGCCGTCAACGGCGCCGTCGCCATTGGCATCGCCGTCGGACTGCGTGGCGCCGGACGTCTTGCCGTAGCCGCGTTGCCAGGCGAGGAAGTCGGCGCCGTTAACGACTTGGTCGCCGTTGACGTCGGGCTCCTCGGTCGACAACGTTGAGACGGCTGCGACCGGCAAACGGTAATCCTCAACCTCTCCGATCAGGGCAGAACCGTAGATCGAGTCGATGCCGTACTCGCCGTAGCGGAAGCGTGCGTACACGTTCGAGGCCGTCACGCCAACAGGCACTTCGAACGACACGTCGTTTGAGCCAGCGTCAAGCAAAACCTTTGTTCCGACTTGCGGGCCGGTTGAGCCCACCAGCGTGAAGGTGAGCCGCTCGCCGGCATCATCGAAGTCGCCGTCGTCGTTGAAGTCCATCCAACCCGTGAGGTACCCGCCGTGCCGGCTGGCGACCACCGTGGCGGTGTTCGTTCCGGCGACCAACGGATTGAGCGTCACGCCGTCTTCATCGTCGATGCCGTTGGCGTCGTCGCCCGTCGCAGCGAGATTGGGCTGACCGTTGACGTCGGCGTCGACGCTGGCGCCAAGGTAGTAGATGCCCTTCTTGTGACGGGCGCCGTTCTCGGCCAGAGTCGTAGCGCCGTAAATCGCGGGCAAATCGCCATAGTCCAGAATCGCCGAGTTCTTCAGGCCGAAGGCCACGCCGCTGACCGTATCGCCGCTGGCGAGATTCACAATATACGGTCCGTTGGCGAACGGCACGATCTGCGAGAATGGCGAGGTCACCACTGCGCGGACGACAATATTGTTTTGCGGCGGCAACTCAGTAAAAACGAAGGCTCCATGTTCGTTGGTCACGGTCTGAATATCGCCGGCGTCCAGTACGCCGCTGTTGTTTACGTCGACATAGACGGTAATGCCTTGGACGCCCGCTTCACCAGTTTGTCGCGAACCGTTGACGTTGGCGTCCTCATAGACGACGCCCAGCACAATGCCCGGCTGGGCGATGCCGACGCCCGGAGCCGAGTTGAGCGGAGGGGCGATGGCAAAATCAACGCCGGAGAACGCGTCGCCAGGCACGGCAAACCGCGTGTCGAGTCCTTCCTCGGGGGACGTGATCTGCCAGTTGGCCGGCAGATCGACCGTCACGTTAATCACCGATGCTGAGGTGATCGGGACAGTCAGCGTGTAGGCGCCGGTTGCGTCGGTATCGACGACCGCTTCGCCGGCGTCGCGAACGCCATTGCGGTTCGTGTCGGCGAATACGCTGACGTTCGGCATCAGCACGTCATCGCTATTGAATACGCCGTCCGCGTTGGTGTCGGCGAAGACGACGCCGCTGAAATCGGCTTGATCGGCCACGGGGGCGCCGGGATCGAGCAGGAAGTTGATTCCCTTGACGTGGTACTCCTGCTCGGCGCCGTTGCCGTCGAGCCAGGCCAGCGGCGTACCTGAGCCGTCGACATTCACTTCGAGATTCGCGGCACGATCCCAAACCTTGAAGTAATCCGACGTGATCTCCCACTCCGACTTGTAGTGGCGCAGAAAGCCCGCCGCGGTCGTCGTGTCTTCCTCAGCGGTGCGACCCAGCGGGTCTTCGATCGAGATGATGTAGTCGTCGGGGACCAAGTCAAAGTAGTAGTTGCCGTCGGCGCCGGTGACGAATCGGTCGACAATCACCCCGTCGCTGGCGCGGCGGGCAATGACGGTCACGTTGGCGGCAAACGCCTCCTGCTCGAGATCCACGAGGTTGTCGAACTCAAGAAAACGCACCGTCGCCGGATCGCCGTCAAGGTCGAAGACCTGCTCCGTTGGGAGGGCGCGGCTGTAGTTGAAGTCGTCGTCGCGGTTTTCGTCGAGACCGACGAAGCCCTGAACTCGCTTGGTATTGGCGCCCACCGGGCTGCCATGCCATGCCACCTCGACGCCGTCCAGCACAAAGGGAGTCGTGCCGTAATTCTCGAAATGGAGTTGCCAGCCGCCTTCCAGCGCCGCCCCCAGCGTGGCGGGCGTTAACGCTGCGGTGTTGCCGCCGGCATGGTTGCCGCGGAGAGCCTCGAACCCGGTCGTGTTGATGATCGGCTCACCGGTCAACGGGTCGAAGACCAAATTGTCGTCTGACCGTTCCCCCCAACTTTGGTTCGTATTAAAAGTCCACACCATGCTTCCGCCGGTTGTATCGACTGAGCCTGGCGCCAGTTCGTACGTGAACTCCGACGCATTTTGTAAAATCGCGGCGCCGTTGCCCGGCTGAACATAGAAGTTGTTGAGTTCGGACTGAGTCCCGTCAGGGGACACAAGCAAAATGCGCAAATGGTCCAACGCAGCGGCGGTGCCGCCGGACAGGCTCAATTTGACTTCGACGGTCTCCACCGACATCGTGTTGGAGTCGGGGACCGTGAAGAATAGCGGTGCACCGCGGGTGTTGTCAGGCGGAGCGGGATCAGAAAACGGAGCGGCTGCAAAGTACTCATTCCAGTAGGCAATAAACCCAGCCGTTCCGCCCAGGCCGCCGGGGACGAGTTGATTGCCTGACGGGTTGTCGCTGACTTCGCGTCCCGGGATGCCGCCGCCCTCAATTTCGTCGCCCGGGTTGAGCCAGAAACTTGTGTAAGTTCGCTCCGTCGGGAGCGATTGACCCTTGGTGGTCCATTGTTGTGCGAGTGCCACCGCCAATTCGGCATCGACCACGCCGTGGCCAAATCCGATCATCTCGCCCTTGGTCCCGCGCCCGAGGCTGACCGTATAGCCCGCGCCATTGGTCAGGTTGTTGACGGTGGGCTGGTAGTGATAGGCGATCCAGTCGCCATCGCCGGAGTCGCCACTCGCGGCCGTCAGGTTGGGGTCGAGCGTGGGCGTGACTGTCTGAATAGTCGGGTCAATCGCCGGATCATAAAGATCGGGATCGTGGAACACCGGCATTTGATTGGTGATCCACAGATTCTGCGTGCCGCCGATGTTGCCGCCGTTAGGCAGGCCCTGATTCAGTCCCAGGTCGTAGCCGCTTTCGGGAACGTCAAATTGCGAATTCTGCCGGGCAGAGCGAACCAAGATTTCCTGCACGTCGCGCCACGACAGATTTGGATTCGCTTCAAGCATCAGGGCGATGACGCCAGTGACCATTGGCGCCGCAGCCGACGTCCCGTTGAACCGCGTTGTGTAATCCGTATCGTCGAAAAAGTCGCGGTCAAACTCCTGTCCCGTGATCGGATCGGGAGCAATATTGAAACCGCCCAGCCCCGACTCGGCGGTTCCCGTCAGATCGGTCGTCCAAATGCCGCTGCCCAGACCCGTGTCGTCAGCAATTGTTTGTCCGGCGTTTGAGCCCGTGGGAGCCGCTATCAAGACTGACGTTGCCGTCTCTGGGTAACCGGTTACCGTGCCGTCGTCGTTTTCGTAAATGCCGTCGTGGTCAACGCCTGTCACGCCAATGGTGTAGCGCGAGTTGACCCAACCGTTGTAGGCCGACGTATCGAGTCCGCCGACCGATGGGAAGCCAATGGGGGCGCCAGAGCCGCCGCTATTGCCGGACGAGAAGACGTGGATGACGCCCAGCCCGTCGCGCCCAAAAAAGATCGAGTCGCGAATCGCCAGCAATTCGTCGGCAGTCGGGCCGGCAAGACCTCGGACGACGCCAGGGCCCCAACTGTTGTTGGTGATGTCAATTTGGTCTGTCGCGTAACGGAAAATATCGACAAACGGATCAGTCTGCACGGTGATGGGAGACGTAGGATCAATTGCTCGGATGGGCACTAGCGTGGCCCCGGGAGCGATCCCCGTACCGCCCACCCCATTGTTAGCCATCGCGGCGATTATGCCTGCCACTGCCGTGCCGTGTGCAACGCTGGGATCCAGCAAGTCGGGCCGAGGACTCGCATCGCCGTCCCCGGTTCGCGCATCCAGTTCTAGCGTGGAAGAAATGTTCGCAAACAGGTCGGGGTGGTCCTTCTGAATCCCGCTGTCGATCACAGCTACGACCACGCCGTTACCAAAGATACCTTGGTTCCAGACAGGGGCGACGTTGATGTCTTCTCCGGGGACGCCAAAGATCTTTTGGAAATCCGGATTGCCAACTTCCTGTCCGCTATTGATCAGGTGCCACTGATTGCCGACCAGCGGATCTGTCGGCACCGAGAGCGTGGTTGGAGCTGCGCCGGACGCACTCGTTGCCGACAACGCTTGCCAAAACAACTCGTTCTGGAGAATCGCCAAATAGCCTTCGAGCGTATCGCTGGACAGCGACGAGAACTGTCCTTGGACGCTGGCATCGTTTAGCGCAGCGAGCGTAGCAACGCCGCTGTCGGCCGACATCACGCGGCGATCTTCTAGCGGCTCGAACCCGAGTCGGCGTTTTTGGCGGCGACTGATCCCTGCGGGACGGCGATTGCTGCGGCGCTCGGGCGTTCGGCCCGACCCCCCGGCGAAATAGGTATTGCGCACGTTCTTGCGACCTCAATGGGGAGCGGAAACGCCCCGCGCCGTCAGCGCGGCGGGCAATTCCCTAAAAAAGTATTCTGTTCCAATTGGGCCCAGCCGCCGGTCCTGCGGCCGAGGCCCCTGCAGAATTGGGCCCAGCCGCCGGTCCTGCGGCCGAGGCCCCTGCAGCGCGGGGACTGGGCGCGTCGGCGGTTCCCCGCCTCGCCTCTTGAAACCCCATACAAATGCACGGGTTTCTTGAATTTCATCCTAGGCACCGGTTTTTTTATCGTCAAACACTGTGCAAGAGGATTCGTGAGAAGCGCGACGAATCTTGCCAAGTTTTGCGCGAAAAGCCGCCCGACCGGGGAGTACGTGGGGGTTTCCAACCCGTTTTTTGTTGGCGACCCGTGACAATATCCCCTTGCGGAGCATGGTCGTAAGACAGAGGTGCGCAGGCTGCGGTTGTAAAACCTTGGCGATTGTGCCGGAAACGCTGATTACTCCGCAGGCGGCGGTCCGATAAACCCTACCGAGCAACCTGAATTGCGGGCGTCTCGCGGCGACCCGCAGCAGGGCGCCGGCTGCATGCAGCCGGCGTACCCAATGACTGACCTATAAGCAGCGAAGCCGACGCAACGCCACTGGCGGCGGCGGCGCAACTTGACATGGCCGGCCGCGGCGCGACCGCGGCTTGCTTCGGGGGGAACATCCGATGACGTTTCTTTTCTCGCGCACGATGCGCTGGACGGCTGCGCTGGCCCTGGTCGCCGTGGCGGCTCAGTCGCTCCACGCACAACAGGGCGGCGGTATGGCCGGTTACGGGCCCGTACCGGGACCCCAGGCGTTTCCCGCTTCGCCATTGGCGGGTGGCCCGGCGGCGGCTGGCGGCGGGGCCTACATGGACGCCCACGGTCAGCCAATTATCTTGCCGGCGCAATATGGTGCGCCGATGGGCTACGCCGACCCCATGAGCGGAGGCATGCCGGACGACGGCATGCTCGCCGATTTCGGCGGATACAGCATGCCCGACCAAGTGGGACCACATTACTTTGACGTGGCGGTCGATTCGGTATTTCTGCAGAACAATGACTCATTCCAAGGCGCCGGGGCGCTGGCCTCGATTGGCGCCGCCGGCCCGCTTACCTTGTTTCCGTCGAATTATACCGACGACTATGAAGCAGGCTGGAAAATTGCTGCCCGGCTGGATATCGGGCCGCTGAGCGTGTTCGAAGCCACTTACATGGGGCTCTACGACCTGGGATTTGCCGCCACGATCAATTCGGTCGACGTGGCCCCCGGCGGAGCCGATTTCCAACTCTTTTCGCCCTTCTCAGACTTTGGGACCGGGACATTGATCCCCGGCGTGGACGATGGACAAACTTATTCCATTACCTATGACGGCGAATTGCAGAGCACGGAATTCACCTATCGGCGCTACTGGGTCGGGAACAATCCTCGCGTCAGCGGCACCTATTTAGCGGGTTTCCGCTATGTGAGACTCAACGAGACATTTCGTTACGATACCGTGGGCTTGGTGACCTCCGTGGCGACTGATTCGGCGTCCCGCTTGTGGGACGGCGACAACGAGATGCTGGGCTTCCAATTCGGCGGCGACGGCTGGATTGGTCTGCGGCAGGGCCTGCGACTAGGCGGAGAGACCAAGGTGGGCGTTTACAACAACCACTACGTTTTCCAGAACGCCGGAGACCTACCGGGCGACGCAGACGATTTTTCGAATGTCACGAAGGGCGATCAGGTGTCGTTCATCGGCGAGGCCAATGTGATGATGGTGGCCGACATTCTGCCGAGTTGGTCCCTCAAGGGCGGATACCAAGTCCTTTACATGAGCAGCCTGGCGACAGTCGGCATCAACGCCGCCGACGCAATTGCCGCCCAAGATTACAGCCTCTCCGTGGTGAACTCGCAGGGCGACGCCCTGTATCACGGGTTCTTCGGCGGGCTGGAATACGTCTGGTAAGGGCGCCGCGACCGCTTTTCGGGCCGCCGCTCTTGCCCGGAGAGAACTCAGTTTGAGGCTCGACGACACAGCCGCAACCGGAAGGTTGCGGCTGTCTTCGTTTGCAGAGAGCTTGCCCGTCGGGAGCCGCCTTGCGCCCCCTCGTCCGCACCCGCCAAGTCGTCGTTGGGTCGCCACTGCCGATATTGCGGCATTCCGGCAAAAAAAGCGGATTCTCCCCAATTTCCGGTCTGTCGGATTTTTGCGTCTTGTGCAGACGACAATTACAATCAAAAGACTACGAGGGGGTGGTGCGCGCGAGTTGCGCCGCCCCAAAGGCTGATCGGAAACAACCGAGCTCCGCGGAATGGCGGGGCGCGGTCTCTCTGAATTGAGCTCAAGCAACCCGGCGGGGCGGCCAGCCCATTGCGCCGTAAGAAGTGGACATCTGAAGAGGTAGTAAGGTCATGGCTATGGGAAGTTGGTGGGGCAAGAGGACGAACCGGCGCGGGCGGTCGAGCATCGAAAGCGGTCGATTGCGCAAGGGACCGCGGCGGCACGAGGGGCGTCGGCTGCTCGTCGAAGAACTTGAGGACCGGCGGATGCTGGCGGTCCTGACTGTGTTGAATCCCCTCGACCTTGATACTGGCGGCAATGTCGTGCCGGGTTCGTTGCGGCAGATGATCAACATCGCCAACTCCAATGGCGAGGCGGACACGATCGTGTTCTCCGAGACCGCGTTGATCTCCACAGGAGGAACGATCGTCCTCGACGGGCGAAACGTCGGCAGCGAATTAGCGATCACCGATAATTTGACGATCGCGGGGTCGGGGGCGCGCAAGATTTCCATCGTTCAGGGAAAGAACGACACGCGCGTTTTTAACATCGACAACGGTGACGATGACAACTTCATCAACGTGACCATCACGGGCGTCACGATTTCCGGCGGCAACCTGATTGGCACCGACGAGGACGCCGATCGCGGCGGCGCGATCTATAACAAAGAAGTCGTCACGCTCAACGAGGTTTCGATCGACGGCAACTCCGCGTCGATGGGCGGCGGCGGCATCTACAACAAATTCGGCTCCGTCACGATCAACCGCAGCAGCGTTCTGAACAACTCGCAGGGCGTGCTGAACGGCGATCCAGAAGAGGATGAAAAGACGGCCCGAACGAGTATCAGTAACTCAACGTTTTCCGGCAACAGTATTGGGCTGACAAACCAGCGCGGAACCGTCGACATCGTCCAATCCACGTTTGCGGAAAATGGCATTGGCCTAAATAGCCAGGGCAACGGTCTGCCGGAACTCGACGACATGGGGATGCCTACGGGCGATCCGCCGCAGCCGGTTGTGTTTACCAATATCGAGGGCTCAATTTTTGCGTACAACTCGATATATGATCTCTCGACTCTGGGAGTCGAAGCAGGCGACGGCGAAGACGCGCCCCCGCGGAGTTCGAACCCATCTATTTTCTCCTACGGCTACAACATCTGGGGCGACGACCCCGAAATGCTCGATCCGCGCACGATGCTGGATCCGTTGCCCACGCCAGCTGATGAGGGGACGATCGCTGAAATCGATATGCCATCGACCGACCGCATCACCGATCCTTTTCTTCTTCCGCTGGGCAACTACGGCGGGTCGACAGACGTTTATTTGCCGAATAACGATCCGATGAACCCAGACTTCGGGGCAATTAGTCCGGCAATCGACACCGGCGATCCTGACGCGGGCGGGTCGTTCTACGAACAGCGCGGGCGGCAGTTTACGCGAATCTTCAATATGACCGGGACGATGGACCCGATTATCGATGTCGGCGCCGCCGAGGTGCAGGCCGGTCAGTTCGTCGTCGACACGTTGCAGGACGACTTCGACTATCAGTTTTCGGGATTTGGCTCAGCCGATTACCTCGACTCGCAAGGCAATGTCGGAACGCCTTTCTTTCCAGCATTCAGAGGCGATTTTAGTCTCCGCGAGGCCATTCTGTTTTCGCAGCTGAACCCTGAGGTCGACACAATTGAGTTTTCGCCGCTCTTGTTGGGCGAAGCGGATCCGACTGCCTCGAAGGCGCCAACGATTCTGCTGTCTTTGGGCGAGCTCGTGCTCGATCATGAAGTGATCATTCAAGGGCCAAAGACCTTCGAGTTGGAGATCGACGCCACGGGCAACGATGCGACGCCCAATCTTAACAATGCGGATGGCACGCGAGTCTTCAACATTGACAACGGTATCACCGTCGATATCCCGGAGTTTGGCATCGTCGCTGCGATCGACGTGACGATCAACAACCTGACGATTATGGGCGGCGACGTCATCGACCGTGGCGGCGGCATCTACAATCGCGAAAACCTGTTCCTCAACAATAGTTGGGTCAAAGACAACGCCGCCAGCAACGACGGCGGCGGCGTGTTCGTCCAGTTCGGCAGCTTGACCGTCGATTCCAGCACGTTCAGCAACAACTTTGCCGCGGACGACGGCGGCGGCATTTACTTCGACATTCCCACGTTTGGCGCGGTAGCGCCGATCGTCGGTACGATCGTCAACTCGACCATCACCGGCAACACCGCCGGCGATCGCGGCGCCGGCATCGGCAATTTCAACGGCGATGTCACGATCGAGCACAGCACGATCACGCTCAACTCGTCAGCGTCGACGCGAGGTAGCGGCGTGGCGTCGATGGGTGGCGCGTTTGCTACAACGAGCGTCCGCTCCAGCATTATCGCCGGCAATGTCAATAACGATATCGAATACGTCAGCGGCGGGAGCGCCTCTGACATCGTGTCGCTGGGATACAACATCATTGGCAACGGCAATGCCATTTCGGAGTTTATCCAGACCGGCGACAAAATCGGCGTACTGAATCCGATGTTGGACGCCCTGAAGCGCGAAGGGGGACCGACCCCCGTGCAGAAGCCGCTCGCCGGCAGCCCGGCGATTGACGGCGGCGATCCCGCCGACGTCGCTGACGGAGTCTCTGCGCCGCTGTACGACCAGCGCGGCCAACTGTACACGCGCGTTTTTGACGGCGATCAGGACGGTACGGCCGTGATCGACGTCGGTGCGTATGAGTTGCAGGGCGTCACCTACGTGGTCGATACGCCGCTGGATGAGAATGACGGCAACATTGGCGTCGGGTTTCTGTCGTTGCGAGAAGCGATCGAACTGGCGAATATCAATCCCTTGCCGGACGTGATCATGTTTGATCCGGCCGTCCTGTTCGACCAGACCATCTATCAGAGTTCGGCGTCGTCCTTGAAGCCCGGTACGCCGGCCGACATGCGCATCACCGATTCGGTGACGATTGTGGGCTTAGGCCTCGACTTCTTGACGATTGATCTTCAAGCCGCGTACGACGATATCGATCTCGCCGTCCCGAAGAAGGCGCGCCTGTTTACGATCGACGACGGCAAGGCCGGGTCGACGATTGACGTGAAGATTCAGGACTTGCGGATCGCAAACGGCTTCGCAACGGGTGAGGACATCTTCTTTGAGCCGATCGAAACAATGGGCCCCGGCGGCGTCATCAATAGCAAAGAAAATCTCCAAATCGAGGGGCTTTACTTCGTCAATAACTCGACCACGGGCGACGGCAAGTACGGCGGCGTGATCTATCAGGAGGGCGGCAGTCTGACGCTTGGCCTAAGCGGGCTCACGGGCAACTCGACCACCTTTACCGCGAACTCGACGGACGGCGTCGGCGCCAACGGCGGCGTGTTGGCGGCGATTAATGCCAACGTGCTCATTCAGGGTGATACCTCGTTCTCGGGGAATTCCACCTCGCAGACCGCTTCGCACGGCGGCGCCATCTATGTGCAGGGCGGAACGCTCACTGTGGATGAGAGTTCCGTGACGGGTAACGTCACGGCCGACGGCGCTTCGCGAGGCGGCGGAATCTACGCGGTGAACGCGACGGTCGATATCGTCGGTTCGAACATCAGCGGAAACGCCACCGCTGGCGCGAATTCGGAGGGCGGCGGGCTCTATGAAGTCGCCAGCACCGTCAATTTCAGCAATAGCAATCTGAGTCTGAATCAATCCTTTGGTACGAGCAGCGAAGGCGCGGGAATCTACGCCAATGGCGGGAATGTCACGTTCAACAACAGCCGCGTGGCTCAGAACAAGACGTTCGGCAGCGGGTCCAGCGGGGCCGGCGTGGTGGCGACCAACGGCGCCGTCGTCGACGTGTACGCTACCGCGGTCTCGGGTAACCAGACCAGCGGAGCCAACGCCCACGGCGCTGGCATTCAAAACCTTGGCGCCAAAGTCACGGTTCGGGACAGCCTGATCGACGCCAATCAGGCCCTTGCCGCCACCGCCAACGGCGGCGGCATTTGGAATGACGCCAACCTGGCGGGATCTCAGTACACGACGATCGTCAATAGCACCGTCTCGACCAACCTTGCCGGCGGTCGCGGCGGCGGCATCTATAACGCCGATGGTTTGACGCAGTTGCTGCATAGCACCGTTGTCGGCAATCAGGCGAACAACGGTTTCTACGGCTACGGCGGCGGCATCGCTTCGTTCGGCACGGCGGCCACTCTGACGGTCGTGGGTTCGTCAATCGTCGCTGCGAACCTGGGCAGCGACGTCGATCAAGTGCTAGGCAGTTTTGCCAACACGTTCTCTTCGGCCGGCTACAACCTGGTCGGCAGCGGTTTGGCGCTCGGCGCCTTTCCCACAAACGACGGCGACTTGCCGGGTACGGTTGATCCCGTGTTGGGACCGCTGGCGAATAACGGCGGACCGACATTCACGCATGCCGTGCTGGAGGGCAGCCCGGCGATTAACGCCGGCGATCCGTTCTTCTCGTCGCTGGCGTTCTCGCCCACGTTGGACGACGATCAGCGCGGCGCCGACCGCGTGCTGCAAGGCCGCATCGACATTGGAGCCTACGAGTCGAATTTCACGCCTCCCGCCAACGCCGATTTTGACGGCGGGGGGATCATCAATGGCGGCGATTTCCTGGCGTGGCAGCGCGGGTACGGAATTACGTCGGGTGCTTCCAAGGGACAGGGCGACGCGGATCTCAATGGTTCGGTCGACGGAGCCGATCTCAGCGCCTGGCAGAGTCAGTTTGGCACGACGCCAGCGGCGACTGTCACCGTAGCCGCGGCGGTCGTTGGGGGCGGCAGCGATTCGTCGAATCTGTTGGCTGACGAGGCCCTGGCGACCCCGTTTGACGAGACCACTGCGGCGTCGACGACGGCTCCGCTGCTGGGCGCCAACGAATGGTTGCTGGCGCCCGTCGTCGAAAAGGAATCTGCCAACGAAGTTATGGCGGCCGATGCGATTTACGAGCAAGTCGGCGACGACGCTCAGGCTTCCGCGGCCGCGTCGCTAACCTCGACTTCGTTCGCCAGCCATTCCAGCGATATTTCGGACGAACAGTCCCTGACGCAAGTTGGCGCCGCGGAAGACTGGGTCTTCGACGAGTGGGGCGACGAATCCTGGGGCCTGTAAGGGAGCCGGCCGCCGCAGTGCGTGGTTAGGGGAGTCGATTCGGAGACGTCAATCGAAGAATTGCCGCCGCAGTGCGCGAACCTGGCGCCCGTCGCCGCGTCCTGCTAGCGACGGCGGCGAGCTGCGGCGGCTCGCTCCTTTCTGGGCGATTTCCGCCGTTTCTGCTTGTCGTCTGTCTACGTTTTCGGTTGCGGACTACAATAAGAGAGGGCGGTGATTCGACGCGGTCGAGTTTCGACCCGTTACGGCTTGTCACCCCGCCGAGACTTGAGGAGTGAGTTTCCCCAGCGACCAGCGTGCAGCCGGGCCATGCCGGCGGAATGCACGTGTCGCAGTCCCTGGAGTTGCATCTGGCCTGTGTCTATTACCGACCGCAAGCAAAGCGTGGACAGCGAGTCTGCCGTATTGGTGGGCGTCAAGCTAGCGCAACAAGAAATCTTTGACGAGGAACTGGACGAGCTGACCGGTCTGGTCGAGACCGCCGGCGCCGAGATTGTCGGCCGCGTCACGCAGCGTCGGCAGGCGCCCGACCCGGCGACGTACATCGGTCACGGCAAAGTCGACGAGCTGGCGGCAATTGTCGAGGCGACCGACGCCGACGTTGTGATTTTCGACAACGATCTGTCGCCCGGGCAGGGTCGCAATCTTGAGAAGGCCCTCGAGGTCAAGGTGCTTGATCGCACCGAGGTGATCCTCGATATCTTTTCCACCCGCGCCCAAACGCACGAGGCCCGGCTGGCCGTCGAGTTGGCCCAGCTGGAATACTCGCTGCCGCGGCTCAAGCGACTTTGGACTCACCTGTCGCGCATGAAAATGGGCGTCGGCATGCGCGGCCCGGGCGAGAAGCAGCTGGAAACCGACCGCCGGCTGGTCGAGCGGCGAATCAGCGAGCTCCGACGCGAGCTGGACAAGGTCCTCAAACGCAAGGAACGCGAAGTCTCGGCCCGCAGCGATCGCATGACCGTCTCGCTGGTCGGCTACACCAATGCCGGCAAGAGCACGCTGTTGAACCGGCTGACCGATGCGTCGGTGTTGGCCGAGGACAAACTGTTCGCCACGCTCGACACGCGCACGCGGCGGTGGATGCTGCCGGGCTGGGGGCCCGTGCTGTTGAGCGACACGGTGGGGTTCATTCGCGACCTGCCTCACCAGTTGATCGCCAGTTTCAAGGCGACGTTGGAAGAGGCCCGTCAGGCCGACCTGCTGCTGCACGTGGCCGACGCCAGCAACCCCGCGGCGCTGCAGCAGATTCGCGCCGTGTACGCGGTGCTCCATGAGTTGGGCATCGAGGAAAAGGATACGGTGCTGGTGCTCAACAAAATCGACCGCCTGGACGATCCCGTGCGGTTGGAATCGCTGCGGACCAAGTATCCCAATGCGGTGCCGATCAGCGCCTTTACGGGCGACGGCGTGCCGCGATTGGCTGGCGCCGTGAGCGACGCGCTGAGTCATGATTTTCTGGACCTGGACGTCAGTTTCACGGCCGCCAACGGCAAGCTGCTGGCGACCCTGGCCCAATTTGGGGACGTGCTGAGCCGCACGTTCGCCGAAGACCGGGTCTACGTGCATGTGCGGCTGGCGCGAAAATACTTGGGGCGGCTCCATGAGCACGCCGGGGTGGAGATCCGACCCCACGCGGGCGGCGAGGGGCGGTTCAAGCCCGTTATGCCCGGCGACGCCGATGAACAGTCGCCGCAGATCGGCGACGTCGCGTGACGTTGCCCCGCGATTGACTCCTCGGCGTGCCGCTTCCCGCGTCCACGGGCGAGGCTAGACGCCTCGCGCGCCGGCGGCCATAGTGGGGGCCATGTCGCGACGTTTGCTCCAAGATCGACGAACCGTGATCACCGGCGCCTCGCGCGGAATTGGCCGCGAGATGGCGCTGGCGCTGGCGCGACGCCGCACGCGGCTTCTGCTCGTCGCCCGTAGCGCCGAACCGCTAGAGACTGCCGCCGGGGAGTGCCGCGACCTTGGGGCGACCGTCGACACAGTGACGGGCGACGTGACCGACGCGTCGACGCGGGACCTGATTCGCGACTCGGTCGTGCAGCGCTGGAGCGGCGTCGATCTGTTGGTGAACAACGCGGGAGTGAGTGCTCACGGCCCGTTTGCCCGCAGCGACGAGGCGACGCTGCGTCGCGTGATGGAGGTCAACCTGTTCGCCCCCGCGGAACTCACGCGAATGTTGCTGCCGTTGATGCCGCACGGCGATGCCGCGGCGATCGTCAACATCGGCTCAATTCTGGGGTACCGCGCCGCACCGTTCAACAGCGAGTACTCAGCCAGCAAGGCGGCCCTCCGCGCGTGGAGCGAGGCGCTGCGGGCGGAATTGGCGGGCGCGGGGATCGACGTGCTACTGGCCAGTCCCGGCACGACCGACACGGAATTCTTCGACCATCTCGTCGCCAAGCGGGCCGAGATGCCCTGGAAATCGGCCAAGGGCCTGCCTCCGGCAGTCGTCGCCGAGCAGATTGTGCGGGCCATTGAGCGAGGCCGGCGCGAGGTGTTTCCCAACTGGCGCGGTCGGGCGCTGGTGGTCGCCAATCGGCTCTTCCCCGGCGCCGTCGATGGTTGGATGAAACGCTACAGCGGCGGGGCCAACTCCGGCCGCTAGGCTCCGTCCCCAACGGGAGTGCGAGGCTCCGCCGAGCCGCACGTGCGGCAGGTTCTCTGGCTCAGCAGAGCTTCGCCCTCCCAGTGCGCGGTCTCGTTCCTTGTCTTGAGACAACGCCTGCTTTGGCGACGGCAATTCTTCGTTTCGGAACCACGAAGGGGCGACGGACGCGATTCAGCGAATTCTCACGGACCGCATTGCGATCCCCCCGTTGTGCTCATCGAGTCGTCGTGGTTCAACAACTCAGAAAACAAGTCTTCGGTCCCCTGGCCCCAATTGACGCCGCGGCGGTTTTTGGCACGATCGGAGCATGACCACGACGCCCGCCGAACTGCCGCTGGAGATTCTTTACGACGAGGGGCCCTGTCTGGTCGTCAACAAACCAGCCGGGCTGCTCACGCAGGCCCCGGCGGGAATCGACAGTCTCGAGGTGCGCATCAAAGCGTTCTACCGCCAGCGCGAGGGCAAGCCCGACGACGCCAAGACTTACTTGGGGTTGCCGCACCGGCTCGACCGGCCGGTCTCGGGCGCCATCGTGTTCGCCCGGCACGTGCGCGCTGCCCGCAAGCTAAGCAGCCAATTCGAAAACCGCACGATTGGCAAAAGCTACTGGGCGCTGGTCGGCGGCCGCGTTGAACCCGACGAAGGCACGTGGCGCGATCACTTGCACAAACGCCACGGCATGGCGCAGGCCGAGGTCGTCGCGGCCGAGCACCCGGCGGCCAAGCATGCCGTGCTGCACTATCGCGTGTTGTGGCAAGGCGCCGGTCCCGGCGGCGGCGACGCGACGTTACTGGAAATTGAATTGGAGACGGGTCGCACGCACCAAATCCGCGTGCAGTCGGCCAGCCGCGGCCACGCCGTCTGGGGCGACAGTCAGTACGGCAGCGTCGAGCCGTTCGGCCCGGCGGATTTGGAGCTACGCGACCGGCCGATCGCCTTGCACGCGAGGCAGCTGTCGTTCAGCCACCCGATGACGGGCGAGGCGGTGGAGATTGTGGCGCCCTTGCCGGCGACTTGGCTCGAACTGGACTTGCCTCACGTGCAACGCGGGTGAGTTGGCATAGCACGGCTTCGCCTAAACGCTGTTGCGACGTCGCAACAGCGTTATGGCGCCGAGTGCGGCCAACGCCCAGGCCCCCGGTTCCGGAATGATATGGAACACGTTGCCGGGCATGTCGCTCATGCCAGTGTTCCAGGCGATGATGCTCGACAGGTTGACCGCGTTGAAGTCGATGACCGCGCTCACTGCGGGGTTGTCCATCAACTCGGCGTCGGCGGCGTAAAAGTAGCGGTCGCCGTCCCGCAGCCGGGTAAACTGGTCGATCATCCCGGCGGCGATCAAGTCGCCGAACGCCGCGCCGGCAGCGTGATCCTCGGCGAGCGCACCGACCCAGGCGTCCACTTCCGAGACGTTACCGTAGACGCTGGCCAGCGCCGTTTGCAGATCGACGTCGGACGTGATGTCAGCAAACGTGGCGGCCGCGTCCAGTCCGTAGGCTTCGCGCATGTCGTTGTAGAACGGCAGGCCGTGATCGCGACCGCGTTGGATATTGAGCGAAGCGAGATCCATGCCGCCGGCGCCGGGGGGGCCGAACAGGAAGTTCCGCACGTCGTCGATAATCATCACGTCGACTTCCATGGCCTTCTGCAGCGAGATGCCCTTGAGCAGCTGGGCCACGCGATCGGTTGAGCCGGTCGCGTCGCCGGCAAAGTAGCCGGTGGTGAAGAACGCGTCGCGCAGCGGGACGCCGCCGGCCGGCGCCGAGCCGACCGCAGCCAGCGGTAGCTCCTCTGGCAGCAGGCTATGCCCGAAGCGGAACAGGGCGGTCGCGAATTCGTTGGAAATGCCGGCGTTGAGCGTACTGTCGTAACTGTAGTCGGCGACTCGCGGCGCATTGGCGCCCAACACCGCCGGCAGAAACTCGTTGTAGGTAATGGTTTGTATCTCGGCGCCGACGATCTTGCGGGCCGTATTGTAGAGCTCGTCGCCGGTCCACAGGGGATTGTTGGCGGCGAGCGAATCGACCAGGCGATTGTGTTCGCGCATGAAGAGCGTGTGCATGGCCGTTAGCCCCAGCTGCTCGTTGGCGCGAACGTCGCCCGCGAGGAAGAGCTGCGACTGGTCCTGTCCTGGATTCGAAGCATTGGGCAGCCCGGCGGTGTTGAACGGCATCAGATTGCCGGCGCTGGTCTTCAGCTTGCCGCCGACGTCGCGCAGGGCCGCCTGCCGAGTGGCGTCGCTGCCATACACGTTCGAAGCGTCGATATACGCGGTAATTCCGTTGAGCTGTTGCCGCGGATTGGCGGCGCTCGTTCCGGTGGCAGGATCGTATTCCGACCGGCTAAACGGGATGCCGGGGAACAGGGGGTCGCTGCCGCTGACGGCAATCATGCTCATCTCGGCGACGTTGCCGCTGGTGCCGACGTGGGTGATGTCGTGGTCCAGGAACTGGCCCCACTGGTACACCATGCCGCTCATCAGGTGGGTGTTCGTCGGCGAGCCGCCGCCGGCGCTCATCACGACGTTGCTGACGTCGCGCGGATTGGCCAAGCTGGTCGAGCTGCCCGGTCCGCCGGCAAAGATGCCGCCGTCGCCGCCGTCGGGATAGTAGGCCCCAGTGGAGGACGGAGTTTGGCTGACGCGCACGAGCTGCGCGCCCCCGGCGCCCCAGCCGTCATTGGCGAGATTGTTTCCCGTGCCGTCGATGGCGCGCGGGTCGGTGACCGGTCGCGGCGTGCCCGCGACGGCATTGTGATCATTCCACAAAAAAAGGGCAGTTCCTGCCCAAAGCAGGAACGCCCCAGTATGTCGCGTATTCATTAGTTGCAGCTTCGAAAGATGTTAGCCGAGAGGCCAGACAATGCGACGACGAACGTGCTCGCGTCACCCCGGAACATTGTTCCTGATTACCCACATGGTAAAGTCGGTGACGGCCATCCGCAAGCGATTTGGGAAAAAGTGCCGCAAAACAGCCGGCGAACAGCCGTTACAACTCAACCCGTCGGCATCCAGCTGAACAGCCAGGGCTGAATCCAGGGGTTCCAGGTGGGGTAGCTGGCCGCCAGGGCCGAGAAGGCGAGCAACACCAGCGCCGCCGCACGCCCCAGCGGACGCCGCGATAGCCCATCGACCGCCGGCAGCATGCCCCAGAGCCACAGCGGGGCGAACCAGAACATCCAGCGGAATCCACTGGTCATCCCGCCGTAATTGCGGTCTGCCAACGGGCGGCCGATGTAGAACGCCAGGCACACGATCGACATAAGGAGGATCCCCGCCGCCGCGACCTGGGCAAAGCGGTCGCCGCGCCGCAGCCAAAGGACCAGTCCGGCGGCGCTGAGCAACCAAATCGGCGTCAGCGAAAACACGCCGTGGTGGCCAATGAGCACATGCAGGGCGTATGTCGCTCGGCTGCGTTCGCCGCGGTCGATGCCCTGGGGGTCGAGCCAGTAGCTGTCGATCGTGCGGCCTTCCAGTTCGTAGCTGTAGCTGTACCAATTGTCCTCGGGGTCGGTTTGGCTGCGGTGAGCGTACGGCGGGCGCCAACTGGCGTGGGCCGCGTAGTTTGTTCCAAAAAACGCCGCCGCCACCACGACTGTCGCCGGCAGGAAGGCTAGCATCGTTGCCCGCAGATTGACCCACGCCAAACCGGCGCCAACCAGCGCCAGCAGCGAAAGCGCCGGTAGCTCGTTCGAGGCGGTGAACGCCGCCGCCAAGCCAGCCAACGCATACCACCGTAGCCGCTCGTCGCGGTCGGCCACGATCCGCGCCACGGCGTACAGCGTTACCGCGGCTGCGACCGCCGCGGGCAGGTGATTGTTCAGCACCACGACAAACGGCTTGAGCATCGTTCCCAGCGCCGCCGCCGCCACGACGAACACGCGCCCCCAATCGGTCGTGCCAAACCGTTCGGCCAGCGCCGCGACAATCGCAATCAGAAACGCCAGCGGCAACACGTTGACGATCATCAACAGCAGCCGCCCGACCGTGTACGGCTCCTCAGCCAGCGTCATGCCGGTGATTGACTTCACCAACCAGTACAGCCCGGCCGTGGGAACGTACGACAGCGGCGGCTTGCTGGAGTATTGGTGAAGCTGGCCGTCGCGCCCGCGGTGCTGGACCATGTCGATGGTGTTCCAACGGTGGCGGTCGAGCAACTCGTCGATTTCAAATGTGCCGAGCTCCGCCAGCGAGCGGATCGCCAACCAGCGGCTGCGGTCATTGCTGCTGAGAAAGGGCCGCATGAGCTGCTCTTCGCGCTCGATCACGGGCGTCTCAGCCGCGATTCGTTCTTCGACTGCCGCCTCGTCGAGTCCCTGCGCGACCAGCTTGCGGCGGAGCGAATCGATGCGGACGCTCACGGCGCGACGCTCCGCGTCGGCCCGATTGACCGAGTCGACCGCCAGCAAGCGGCCGGTCGCGTCGCCCACGGCCAGCGCAATGAGGATGGCGTACACGCCGCGGCGCAGGGCGCGGCCCGGGTCGGTCGCAGCCGGCTCGGCGTGGTCGCTCATCGCGACTCCCGCTCAGCGGGCGACGGTGATTGACGATGTTGAGCCGACGACTCTCGCGCCGTGCGGCGAACCGGTTCGCTTGGACCGGTGTGCTCGGCGATGGAGAACTCGTCGCGATCGCGGGACACCAGCGCGGCGATCATTTCGGCGACGAAGCCAATCGCCAGCAACTGCGTGCCGATCAGCACGGCGACCAGCGAATAGTACAGGGCCGCCGTTTCATGGAGATGCACCGGCTCGGCGCCCGCGAGACGCGACCAGCACCAGACGATCGCCAGGTAAACCATGCCAACAGCGCCCGCTCCCAGCGACAACAGACCCGCCGAGCCAAGCCAATGCTGGGGCCGGCGGCCGAAGCGGGTGATGAATTGCACGGTGAGCAGGTCGAGCAGTCCCTTGGGGATCCGCGACCAGCCGTATTTGGATTCGCCATGCTCGCGCGGCCGATGCTCCACGGCCGTCTCGCCGACGCGAAACCCGCGCGCCGCGGCCAGCACGGGCACGAACCGATGCAATTCGCCGTACAGGCGAATTTCGTGAATCACGTCGCGGCGGTAACACTTGAAGCCGCAGTTGTGATCGTGCAGCCGCACGCCGGTCAGCCGCCCGACCAGCGCGTTGAACGCCTTGCTGGGCCACCGCTTGTGCCACGGGTCGTGTCGCGTGCGTTTCCAGCCGCTCACCACATCGTAGCCCTCGTCCAACTCGGCAAGCAGCTTGGGCAACTCCGCGGGACTGTCCTGCAGGTCGGCGTCCATGGTGACGATGATCTCGCCGATCGCCGCATCGAACCCCGCCGACAACGCCGCCGCCTTGCCGAAATTGCGGCGAAAGCGAATCCCCTCGACGCGCGGATCGCGCTCGGCCAACTGCTGCACGACTTGCCAGGAATCGTCGGTCGAGCCGTCGTCGATCAGCACGATCTGCAGCTGGTAATCGTGCGCGGCGGCCACGTCCGACAACTCCTGGTGGAGCGTGGCGAGCGTGCCCGCTTCGTTCAGCAGCGGAATGACGACGCTAATCATGCGGTCTGCAGAGGCAATGGGAGTTCGTTGGGCGGGAGTCGGGCGAGCCCCGCCGCGTACGGTTCAGGATACACGCTCCGCCCAGACGCCGCATCGGCCGCAAACAGCCGGACCGCGCGGCGACGGGGCTCACGAAGGCCGTACGACCAATTGTAACGGTTGCGCAACTCGCAAGGCATAAGAACCAACCCCCAGGCGAGCGGGGGGCGTCAGCCCCCTGTTTCCCAGCCTGTTGAGTAGGCGGACAGTCATGCTCCCCGCAACGCAAATCCCCGGCACTCGCGGCGGAGTTCGCGCCCGCAACCAACAGGGGGCTCACGCCCCCCGCTCGCCGTTGGCGTGATTTGCGCGGGACGTCGCGGGTCGGCGCATCGGTCGGTCGTCGGATTGCTTACACTGAGAGCCCCTGTCTGCTTCTCGTACCGGAGACCTCCGCCGTGCCGCGCGTCGTGTCGTTCATCGTGCTGTTGGGCATCCTGTTGCTCATCGGTTCGCTGTTTTTCCAGGTGATGGTGCAGTTTGTCCTGCCGCTGTTCCTGGCGTCGGTGCTGGTGGTGATCTTCAAGCCGCTGCATCAATGGATCGGCGAGAAGCTTCCCGGTCGTCCGCGCTTGATGGCCATGGCCACCACGGTGGTGATCGTGGCGATTGTGGTGCTGCCGGCCACAGTGTTGGGGTGGCGGGCGTATCTGGAAACGCGTGACACGGTGATGAGGTTTCTCGAGGACGACGCCAAGAAAGACGCGCTCGTCAAGGCAGTTAGCGATCGCGAAACGCGGGTCCTCGAATGGTACAAGACGACGTTCGGCTCGGAACCCGATATCAAGGGACTGGTCGAGCAAGCCGCCAAGCAAACCAGCGGCTGGGTCGTCAGCGGCGTCAAGACCGTCTTTGGCACGCTCGTCGGGTTGGCGATCATGACCTTCGCGCTGTACTACTTTCTGGCCGACGGTCCGGCGATGATCGACGCGCTGATGCGGCTGTCTCCGCTGGACGACGACTACGAACGCGAGTTGCTCGATAAGTTCTCCAACGTCAGCCGCTCGGTGGTGGTGGCTTCGCTGCTCTCGGCGGTCGTGCAGGGGATTCTCGCGGGCGGCGGATATTTCTTTGCGCTCAGCGGCGACGCTCCGATCGCGCTGTTGACCATGCTCACCATCGTGTTGGCGCTGGTTCCGTTCGTGGGGGCCGCGGCGATTTGGGTGCCCGTCGTCGCATGGCTCTACCTGGTCGACGGTCGCACCGCCGCCGCGGTCGTGCTCGGCGTCTACTGCATCGGCGTCGTCTCGATGGTCGACAACTTCATCAAGCCGTACGTGCTGCACGGGCAAGCAAATCTGCACCCGTTGTTGGCGCTGATCAGCGTGTTAGGCGGCGTGCAGGTCCTGGGCCCAGTGGGCATCCTCGTCGGCCCGATGCTGGTGGCGTTCCTGCAGGCGATTCTCAACATGGTTCACAAGGAATTGCAGCTGCTGGGCGTGCCGGAGCGGGCGCGCGGCTCCAAAAGGCAGCAAGTGAGTCCGTCGGTACGCGTCGAGGCGGAAGCGGCCGTGGGCGGCGAGGGATTCGATTGGTCGCTCGGCGGCAACGACGACGGCGAGCAGGGCGACGACGGCAACGGCCCGCAGGAACAATCCAAGGCGCCTTCGAGTAAGCCCAGTGCGTCGCCGTCCGCTCAATCCAGCGGCGGCCCTGACGCCGGCAAGCCGACCGGGTCAGAAAAACGGCGCCGTCGGCGTAAGCGCTGAGTGCCGTTCCCGCGTGCCTGAGCAGCCGAGCGACAGGCAGCTGTCCCGCTGGCGCCGCGACTGGTGAAACTGGGTCTCGCGTGCCGTCCCGACCCTTGTCGCCTCGTCCCCGGTCGGCAAATTGCCGATACTCCGCAGCAACGCCCCTTGTCGCGGGCGCGGCGGCGACGTATCCTAACGTTATTGTGATTGAGACGCTGTCTCAATAACGCCGTCGCCGCATCGGCGGAAAACCTCGGGTCGGAACAGCCTACGAGAGTTGGAGTTATGGTCACCCAATCGCGCGATCTTGCCGAAGTGCCGCCGCTGCCGGCTGTGCGGCTGACCGATGTCGCCTCGGGCGTGGTGGCCCGGGTCGCCGAGATCGCCGGCCACTGCGACGATTCGCTGCGACTCAAGGCCCTCGGCCTGTGCTCCGGTCGCATTGTCCAGATTGCCGCCGCGGGCGACCCCATGATCGTCCGCGTGGTGGGAGCCCGGGTCGGCGTGTCGGCGCGGCTTGCCGAGACCGTGACCGTCGTGCCGCAACCGAATACCGCAAGCCGCTAACTTTCTCGCCCGAACGCGATCACCGTTCGCATCGGCTGGGGCGATACGACTGCAATGTCATCCGCCGCGCTGCCGATCGTCGCCGCCATCAACGCTCCGCACAGCGCCGTGGTGGCGTTGGTGGGCAATCCCAACGCCGGCAAGACGACCCTCTTCAACCGGCTGACCGGTCTGCGGGCCAAGACGGCCAACTTTCCCGGCACCACCGTTGAGCATCGCCGGGCCGACGTCCGCTTGGACGGCGCGGCGGTAACGCTTGTCGATTTGCCGGGGCTGTACACGCTCGACGCGGTGACGCCCGACGAGCGGGTGGCCCGCGACGCGCTGACCGGCGAGCTGCCCGGGACGCCCCAGCCCGCCGTGGCCATGGTGGTGGTCGACGCAACCAACGTCGAGCGGAGTTTGTTTCTCGTTGCGCAGCTGTTGGAACTGAAACTGCCCACCATCGTCGCGCTCAACATGATGGACGACGCGGTGCGTCAAGGGCTGGAGATCGACCGCGACGAGTTGCAGATGCGGATCGGCTGTCCGGTGATCGCCGTCTCGGGACGCACAGGGCAGGGGATCGACGATCTGCGCCGCGCACTCGCCGTGGCTGTCGCCGACGCCACCGCCACCGAACCGCCCGCCGCGCTGGTGAAGTGTGGCGCCTGTAGCGGCTGCCAGTACGCGGCTCGCTACGACTGGGCCCAAGGGGTGACCGCCGCCGCCGTGCGGGGCGAGCCCGCCCTGCGCAGCGCTCGCACCGAGCGGATCGATCGCGTGCTGACCCACCGCGTCGTTGGCATGGCGTGCTTCGCCGCGGTCATGGCGCTGGTGTTCACGCTCATCTTTTGGGTGGCCCAATATCCGATGGGTTGGATCGACGGCCTGTTCAGCACCGCTGGCGATTTGGCCGCCCGGTGGTTGCCGGCCGGCGACTTCCAGAGTTTCGTCGCCGACGGCGTGATCGGCGGCGTGGGCGGCATGCTTATCTTCTTGCCGCAAATTTGCCTGCTGTTCTTCGCGCTGTCGCTGCTGGAAGACTCCGGCTATCTCGCCCGGGCGGCGTTTGTGATGGACCGCCTGATGCACCGCGTCGGGTTGCCGGGCAAGGCGTTCGTGCCGTTGCTGTCGGCGCACGCCTGCGCCATTCCCGCGATTATGTCGACGCGCGTGATCGAGGACCGCCGCGATCGGCTGGCCACGATCATGGTGATCCCGCTGATGACCTGCTCGGCTCGCGTGCCCGTGTACGCCATGGTGATGGCGCTGTTGTTTCCGCATCGCCCGCTCTTGGCGTCGGCCGTGTTCGTGGGGGCCTACGCGCTGGGGATCGTGGCGGCGCTGGGCATGGCGTGGATCTTCAAGCACTCGCTGCTGAAGGGCCGCACCAAGCCGCTGGTGATCGAGCTGCCCAACTACCGCCTGCCGTCGCTGCGCAACGCGCTGCTCACAACCTACGACCGGGCGTGGGCGTTTATCAAGAACGCCGGCACCACGATCATGGTCATTGCCCTGATCATGTGGGGCCTGGCCACGTACCCGAAGATCGACGCCGACGCCCTGCCGCCCGAGACGCAGGCGGCGATTGCGGCGGCCGAAGCGACAGGCGACGACGCGGCCGCCGACCGACTGCTCAGCCAGGCGCAACTGCAGCATTCCTTTGCCGGAAGGATTGGCCGCGGCATCCAGCCGGCCTTCGCCCCGTTGGGGTTCGACTGGCGAATGAGCATCGGCGTGGTCAGCTCGCTCGCAGCCCGCGAGGTGATCGTCTCCACCCTGGCCGTGCTGTACGGCATCGGCGACGACGAAGCGACCGACGACGAAACGGGCGCCTCACGATCGCTGCTCGAAAAACTCCAAGCGAGCCGCCGCGCCGATGGCGGGCCCGTGTTCACTACGGCGACCTGCCTCAGCCTGCTGGTGTTCTACGTGCTGGCGATGCAGTGCCTGCCGACCCAGGCCGTGACTCGCCGCGAAACCGGCACGTGGAAATGGCCGCTCATTCAGCTGGGCTATATGACCGTGTTGGCGTACGTGGCGGCGCTGGTGACCTATCAAACGGCCGCCGCAGCGGGCTGGTAACCACCGACCGACGCGGTTCTCACCCGGAAATTGGCCCAGGGCCAGGTGGTGTCCTAAGGTTGGGGAGGAGGGCGGCCAGGGCAGGCTCTGGTTGCACAGCTACGACTACGCGCGCCGATTGCGTAGCCATCGGGCGGCCGGCCGAGCGAACCAAATGCACGCGAGCCACCCCAGTTTCCAGGCAACATCCACAGGACTCACGGGGTCGTGGAATGCGACCAGGTACACCACCAGGGCTGCGAGGATCGCGAAGGCAATGTTTTGGCTAGTGGAGAGGCGTGGCACGGGCGTGGATGATGGGGATGCATCCATGACCGCCAAGATACCCTTCCTGGGAGCCGACTGCCAAATTGGACCCCAAAAGTGGGCAGCGATTCCGTTTAGTGGATGACGGGTAGTGATACCGTTTGAGCCCTGCGCAGAGGGCGCGAACCCATTGGCGCCGCGAGCGTCATTTATTCCCGCCGTTGCTGAGAACCATCGACGCCCCGCGTTGACGGACTTGCATTCGGGCGTCAAAATACCGGGCTCGGCGGCCAATCATGCCGCTGACTCCTTAAAGCACACTCTCCCCAGATCATTGAAGGAATATTCCATGGCAGGCAGCGAACGCGCTCGCGAGCTTCGTCGGCGACGGGCTCGAAAGACGAAGGTCACGAAGATCAAGCAGAAGCTCCCCAAGGCGACGCAATCCGAGAAGGTCGAAATCGCCCGCAAGCTGCGCGAAATCACCCCGGGCGCCGAGCAGCTGATCGAAGATTGGAAGCTGGTGGAGGTGGACCGGTAGGCGGTCGACCCCAGCTAGGGCTGATCGACCCGGCGGAACGTGAACTCCTCGTCCACCGCGTCGATCTCCACCGTCGCGCCCTCGGGGTACTCGCCGCGGAGTAGTTCCGTGGCGAGCGGATTGGCGACCGATTGCTGGATCACGCGCTTCACCGGCCGGGCGCCGAAGCTGGGGTCGTAGCCCAGCGCCGCAATGCGATTGCGGGCCGCCTCGGTGACCACCAGGTTCAGGTCGCGCTTGGCGAGCATCGCCTCCAGGTGCGACAGCTGGATATCGACGATCCGCCGCACCTGCTCGCGACCCAGCGGGTGGAACACGATCGTCTCGTCGACGCGGTTGAGGAACTCCGGCAAAAACCGCGTTCGGAGCGCCTCTTTGAGCGCCTCCTTCATCTCGTCTTCGCTGCCCCCCTCTTGCGCGATCTGCTGGATCAACTGGCTGCCGACGTTGCTGGTCATCACCACGATCGTGTTGGTGAAGTCAACCGTGTGGCCGTGGTTGTCGGTCAACCGGCCGTCGTCGAGCACCTGCAGCAGGATGTTGAAGACGTCCGGGTGGGCCTTCTCGATCTCGTCGAGCAGAACCACCGAATAGGGCTTGCGCCGCACGGCCTCGGTCAACTGACCGCCTTCTTCGAAACCGACGTAGCCAGGAGGGGCACCCACCAGGCGCGAGACGGCGAACTTCTCCATGTACTCGGACATG
>JAGQOU010000543.1 GCA_020427145.1 Planctomycetales bacterium
GACGCGCGAGCCTTCGCGGACCGGGAGCGCGCGGAGCACGCCCTCCTGCTCGGCCGGGAGTTCGATGTCGTTCTGGGCCTTGATCGTGGCGGACCGCACTTCGTAGTCCCCCCGGCCGGCTGGCGTCGGTTGCGCGAACAGTGCGGCCGCGCACGTCGCCCACAGGGCCAGCGCCAGGGGCGGGCTCCAGCGCACCTTGTTCGTCGCTATCTGGCGGATATGCACGCAATCGCTCGCAAGGTTGGTCTTACAGGCGGAACAAAATCCGCGATTGGATAAATTCCCACACTTCGTGGAACCATACGTAACCGATCGACGCCCGTCCGCAGTGGATCTTCGCCTTCACGTCGGCGCCGACTTTGAGATCGCGGGCCGGATCGGGGACCAATCGGCGCAATTGCTCCTGGTCGAACGCCACGTCCATCCGCACCGTGTTGCCCTTATCTCCCTCGACCTCGGCGCTGGTGTGGATCTCCTTCACGACGCCGGTCAGCTTTTCGTCCGGATGCGTCGCCAGAATGAACGTGACTTCCAGTTCGGCGTCGGGGCTATCGGCCTGCAGGGCCTGGAGTCGCTCGATGACGTGCCCCATCCGTGCCTCAGGCAAGTGGATTTCCAGCTCCCACGCTTGGCTGGGATCGGCGATTTCCATCAGCCGCTGCCCCTTGAGCACCGGCCGTCCTTCGATCAGCTCTTTGACCTTCCAGGTGACCACCTTGCCGTCGATCGGACTGCAGATCTCCAGCAGTTTACGTTTCTCTTCGAGGATGTCGCTCTGTGCCCGCAGACTGATCAAGATTTCTTCCAGCTGGGCCTGCTTGCCGATCACCTCGTCGTATTGCACGTCGCGAGTGTTGCTGCGATCGAGCAAGCCGCGGCGCATTTCCACCGTCCGCAGTTCCTTGAGCGTCGTCGCCAATTCGCCCTTGAGCCGCGTTAGCTCGGCGTCAAGATCGATGCTGCGTTGCCGCGCGACGACATCTCCCTGCTTCACCGGGTCGCCATGCTGCACCGGCACTTCCGTGATCATACCGTCCAGGCTGGCGAACACCTTGCCGCGGACCTCCGGCATCAACTTGCCGTCGGCGACCACCGTAAAGTCGTAGGGAATCAGCGCCAGCGCCGCCGCGACGCCCCCGATGGCCGCGACGGCCAGCAGCGTCTTGGGCAAATTCCGCGCCGTGACCAGTACGCGACTTTTGCCGATCGCCCGCCATAGCGGCTGCAAGAACATGCTTTCATGGTCCTGCGCGTTGGCCAAGGCGGTCGAACTGTGCTTGCGCACCACGTCGACCCGCTGCAGCAAGCCTTCGGGCTGGCGCCCGTCGACCAACTGCTCGATGACCACCGCCCCGAGCAAGTTCTCGCGGCGGGTCTTCTGCTGCTGGGCTTCGTCGGCTTGCGGATCTTCCTGGCGCAAAGGAAGCACCGCCAGCCGCTTCGTGTGCGATTCGTCGACGTAGGCATTGACCGCCCGCTCGACCTGCGGGGCCAGGTTCGCCGCGTCGCCGTCGAACCAGAGGTCCTCTCCGCTGCGAGAAACCACGCGAGCCAAGTCGCGCAGCAGCCGCACCTGGTTCGAACGGTTATCGAACGTGTCTTGGCCGCTAATCGCCTCGACTACATAGCTGCCGCCTTTGCGGAGCACGACGGTCACGCGGTCGCAACCGATCAGACGCCGCCCCTCGTTGGCAATGGTGTAGGCGGTCTCGCGCGAGTCCAGCTTGCGGTGGACGAGCGTCGTGAAGCTCTCGAGCTGCTCCCACAGCGACTGTTTGGTGGCGAAGTGTCGCAGCCGCCGCGTCTTGAGATACTCGCCCGCCAGCTCGCAAATCTGCGACAAAAACCGGAGGTAGCCGCGCTGCGTGGTCGGGCGGGCTCCGGTCCGCTGGAAGATCTCGACCAGACCGTCGACCCCGCGGTCGGTGCGAATGGGAGCCACCACGAGCAGGAAGTCGGTGGGATTGGCGGCCAAGTCGTCGACTTCGCCGCCGGCGCCCGAATGGGGCGCG
>JAGQOU010000544.1 GCA_020427145.1 Planctomycetales bacterium
ACGAGCTGGAAGCTGCGTGGGCGAAGGCGTCCGGTTCGTTCTGGCCGCTGTCGGCTCTCCGCAAGGGAGCAGTCACAAAAAAGCTCAAGGCTTTCATGCACGCTGATGGGGTCGCACAGCCGGAGATCGACCTCCCGCTATTACGCGAGCACCAGGATGCTGAGAACGCCCTCACGGATAACCTAGCAGCACTCAGGTTGCCGGAAGATTTGCAGGGCGCCGTGGAGAAGGACCCCGTGGCGCTGGAACCGTTGATAAGCGTCGCCCGCCGGCTGCGCGAGGCGATCGCCGCCGCTGGGCACTCGCTGGATCATGCGAGTGTGACGGCCGGGAATTCGCTCGAACCGTTAGTCACCGCCGCGCGCGGACTCTACCCTCCGGGGCGCGAGGTCGAACTGGTCTACGCTGCACTCCGAGATAACCTGGCGTCGTTGGGCCTGCCGCCGGAATTGCAGGCGGCCGTGGAGGATGACGCAACTGCACTGGTCCCTCAGCTCGAAGCAGCCGGCCGACTGCGAGATGCGGCGACCGGGCTGGGCGTATCACTGGAAGGGGTCACACAGGCGATTGGTGCGCTCGACGGGGAGGGGCGTCAATCCGCTGCCGAGTGTTGCCGCTGTGCAAAGGCGTTTCAATCGGCCTGGCTCGACTACACCAAGCTCGCTGGCGTCACGCCGGTTGCGGCGGAGTCCGCCACAGTCGTTCAAACCGCCGGCGAGCAAGCCGAGCGCGTGCTCTCGGGGCGCACCTTGCTGAAGCAGTGGACTGCGTGCGTCGCAGCGCGCAGGCAGGCCGAGGCGCACGGCCTGACGTCGTTTGTGGAAGCGGTGAAGAAGGGCGAGTTGCCGGTCGCGGAATTGCCTGCCCGCTTTGAACTGGCGTACGCTCGGTGGTGGCTTCCCTCGGCGGTCGACGGTTCCGACACGCTCCGGACATTTCAGCGTTTCCGCCACGAGGACGCCATCGAGGATTTTCGGAAACTCGACGCCTTGGCGCGTAAGGCGGCCGCCCCGCGAGCGCTCCAGGCGATCTACCACGACCTACCTTCAAGTGACGAGGTTCCGCGCAAATCGGAGTTGGGACTTTTGCGGCACCAGATGGGACTCAAGCGGCCGAGTAAGTCCATCCGCGAGGTTATCGGAGGGATGCCTGAGTCGTTCGGCAGGCTCGCCCCTTGTTTACTGATGTCGCCGCTGTCGATTGCGCAGTACTTGCCGGCGGACCAGGCGCAGTTCGACGTGGTCGTCTTCGATGAGGCGTCGCAGATCGCCACCTGGGATGCGATCGGGGCTATCGCCCGCGGCAAGCAGACGATCATTGTTGGCGACCCCAAACAGCTGCCGCCGACCAACTTCTTTGGCCGGTCAGACAGTGACGAGGACAACGACCAGCTCGATGACTTTGAGAAAGACCTCGAAAGCATCCTCGACGAGGCTCAGGCCTCAGGGTTGCCAACCCTTCAGCTCAATTGGCACTACCGCAGCCGGCACGAGTCACTAATCGCGTTCTCGAATTACAATTACTACGGCAACAACCTTGTCACATTCCCAGCGGCGGAGTCGGCAGACCGGGGCGTCTCGCTCACGCTGGTGGAGGGGGCGCTGTACGATCGGGGCAAGAGCCGTACTAACCGAGCGGAGGCGGAGGCCATCGTCGCCGACGCCGTTGCCAGGATGAAACGCTGCCTCTCTAAGCCCGAACGGGAACGGCTGACCTACGGCGTTGTGACGTTCAACAGCCAGCAGCAGTCGCTGATCCAGGACCTGTTCGACCAGGCGCTGCGGGACGCGCCGGAGCTGGAGTGGTTCTTCGCCGACGAACGGGTCGAGCCGACGGCCGTCAAGAATCTGGAGAACGTGCAGGGGGACGAGCGGGATGTGATGTACTTCTCGATCACGTTCGGCAAAGACGCTGCGGGGAAGTTCCCGGTCGACTTTGGGGCAATCAATCGCGATGGCGGCGAGCGGCGGCTCAACGTGGCGGTGACGCGCGCCAGGCAGGCGCTGATGGTTTACGCATCCTTCCTGCCCGACGAGCTGCGTGCAGAACGCTCTTCGGCCCGCGGCGTGCACGACCTGAAGGCATTCCTGGAATACGCCCATAAGGGACCGCAAGCAATCGCTGCCAGGACCGACGGGTCACTTGGCGAGATGGAATCACCCTTCGAAGAGGCGGTTGTGGCGTCACTTGAAACTCGTGGATGGCGACTGGACCCTCAGGTAGGCGTTTCCAGTTTCCGTGTCGACCTGGGAGTCATACACCCCGACCTGCCAGGGGCGTACTTGGCGGGGGTCGAGTGCGACGGAACGACGTATCACCGGTCGGCCGCTGCGCGTGATCGTGACAAAACTCGGCAGCAGGTGCTGGAGAACCTTGGGTGGAACATCCTCCGGGTGTGGTCTGCGGACTGGTGGTACGATCCCGAGTCGGCCGTCGAGGCGCTCCATACGCAACTTAGCGCTTTGTTGGAGACGTCACGTCAGAACGCCGCCGACAAAAACGTCGCCCAAACTACAGAGCCGTCTGAGAACGGCGAAGTCGAAGATTCCTGGGAGACCCCAGAAGCTGTCGAGGACGAGCTGGCCCCGCCAGTTAATTTTTCGATGGCATCGAACCCACAAGAAACCGAGGACGAATTAAGGCCACAGCTTGTCGCGAAGCATGCCGCTGGAGACGCCCAGCAGGTGATTTACCGGCTGGCGGAACTGAGCGACGTGACCGGTAATCAAGACCGGTTTTTCGACGACGACTATTCGCGTGAACTCCGCGCGATGGCACTAGCGGTCATTGAGGTCGAAGGCCCCGTGCGGGACGACATCGTCGCGCGTCGCGTCGCCAGGGCGCACGGGTTCGCCCGCACCGGCGCGCGGATCAAGGACC
>JAGQOU010000545.1 GCA_020427145.1 Planctomycetales bacterium
GGCGTTTCGGCCACCAGCGCCGGCAGCCCCCACTCGCCCAGCGACATCCCCTCGACCAGCGGCACGTCGATCTTGAAGGGCTCGAACGGCTTGTCAATCAGCGGCAGCAGCACCCGGTGCCGTGAACGCACGGGACGCAAATTCGCCATGCGACCGGCCTTGATCATCGGCAGGTCGCCCCGGTGGGCGGCAATCGGGGCGCCCGTGAGACGCTGAAGTTCCGCCGCGGCGCCGGCATGATCGGCGTGCCCGTGCGTCAGGACGATCAGGGCCACGTCGCGCGGCGCCACGCCATACCGCTGGGCGAATTGCAGGATTCGCCCCGCCTCGCCCGGGCTACCAGCGTCGACCAGTACGGGACGATCGCCAATCGCCAAGAAGGCGTTGGACCATCGCAGCCGAATGGCGTGAATTGCCGCGGACATACAGTAGAATGGGAGCTGGATGAGTCGGTTGACGCCCCGCAAACTCCATCGTAACGCATGCCGCAGGCCGGCAGAAGGCGGGCCGCTGGGACGCTGCGACCGACCGCCGCAGCCCGGCGACCGGCGTGGAGGCCTGCCGACACGCGCGCACCGCGGACTCGCCGGTAAGGAGTTATCCCGAAATCGCGCCCGACGCAGGAGTCGACGGGCCGGCAATCCAAGGTACAACACACTGGTGTGGGCGCAGTCTTCGGTCGAGTTGGCCGGAGCCCAAGACGCGCCGCCCCGATGTCGCTTTTCTGCTTCGCAGACGATCCCCGGAGACCACGGCATGCTTCGCTCGACTGGCATCGCGATTTGCTTGACGGCTTGCTTCGCTGGTTCGTCGCACGGCATCACAATTACGCTTGATTACTCTTACGACGCCAGCAACTTCTTCGGTTCCGGCAATCCCGCTGGAGCGGCGGCGGGCGCCAAGGCGAAGGCGTCGCTGGAAGCGGCGGCGGGTTACCTCTCCGGCATTCTGCAGGATTCGTTCGATAGCATCGCCACGCCGCCGCCGTTTTACAGTTCTTCAACCGGACCACAGTTCACGTGGCAATGGGAAAGCTTCTTCCCGAACCCCGCGACAGGTGCGACTGTTTCGCTGCAAGATCCGATAATCCCCGCCAACGAATACATCGTTTATGCTGGCGGACGCTCGCTCCCGGATACCAAGCTCGGCATTGGAGGTCCTGGCGGTTACTATCCACCAAGTGCTGGCGGGTCGTACTACCCAAGTGACAAATCCGAGATCGATGCAATTACCAATGCGTTTTTTGATTCCCTGGCTACGCGCGGAGAACCCGCTGGGGAGTTTACCAGGTGGGGCGGCGCCATCACCTTCGACACCGACGTCAGCGCCAATTGGCACTATGACCATTCAACCCCGGTGGTGACGGGCAAAAACGATTTCTACTCCGTGGCAATCCACGAATTGACGCACGCCCTCGGCTTTGGCACATCGGACGAGTGGAACGCCCTGGTGAGCGGCTCGACCTTCTTCGGCGCCGCGGCGTACGCCGCGAACGGCAACTCGTATCCCGCCGTCAATGGCGGACACTGGAACTACAGCACGCAAAGCACCGTCTATGGCACGTCCACGCCGCAAGAGGCGGCCATGGACCCCAACCTGACCACGGGCAGCCGGAAACTCTTCACCGCCTTGGATGCCGCGGGTCTGGCAGACATTGGTTGGGAAGTGCAAGCGCCCGTCGTCGTGCTGGATGGCGACTTCGACGGCGACAACGACGTCGATGGAGCCGACTTCTTGCTGTGGCAGCGCAGCGGCGCCAGCGCGGCCGATCTTGCCAAGTGGGAAGCCAACCTAGGAATGCATCTTGCCGCACCGATTGCCGCCAGCGTGCCCGAGCCTGGCGCCGTGGTGCAGGCTTTTCTCGCGGCGCTGCTCTGCGCGGGCTCGATTCGACGACCGCGCCGCTGATCGGCAGGCCATCGTCCTGCGCGAAGTCGAGAGGGTTTTGCGCGTAATGCGTTGCGGCGTCCGGTGCGCGCGAATACCCTGAACACTGAGCAAAGCGCCGCCGCGCAGGCAAGCACCTGTCGGACGCCGCGACTTTCTTGCCAGAAGAATCATCCGGATCAGTCAGTCTTGTGACGTGCATAGTCCGACGCAGCGGCGACAGGGGCAGCCGCTGCGTCCCAACATCGAGGGGTCGCTCATGAAGTATTCCCGACATCTTATCCTCGCGGCAGCTGCCGCATGCCTAATCGGCACAACGGCCGAGGCGGCGTCGCTGACCTTCAGCCTCGGCGTTCGCGAGACCGGCACAACGGCCGCGATCGGCGCCGATGGCGGCACGGCCAACGGCATCGAGTGGATCGATCTCGACGCCCACGTCGTGAATCTCGACGGCACGTGGCAACAGGTGACGATCGATCTCAACAACCCGCAGTCCGTCACCGGATTTGCCGGCAGCACGGCTGACGGCGTCTTGGCCAGCGGCAAAGGCACGATCGAAAACATCCGCATCAAAAACGCCGACGGCATCGGCGCCGCCGTTCGATTGTTCCTTGACGACTTGGTCCACACCGATGTGACGGGCAATCCGACCACGCTGGGTTGGGAAGGACTCACGGTCGGCGACGAGTACATCTTCCAAGAACCGAGTTTCTCGGGTTCGACCAGCGCCAGCGTCGCTGCCGGCAGCCGCTCAGCCGTGACGGACTCGATGGCCCACACGGGCACGCAGTCCTACCAGCTCGACTTTCAATTCGTCAACAACGATCCAAGCAAATGGATTCGTCTGACGACGTTCAGCGCCGCTTCGATCGCCGGCGGAAGTCCGACGATTGAACTCGACAGTACGATCAGCTTCTGGGTCAAGGGCGGAATCGTTCCTGAACCAACCACCATGGCTCTCGCAGGGCTGGGCGTGCTGGGGCTGGCAGCTTGTCGACGTCGGAAGTAATCCTCCGTCGCGTAGACTTTCTCAAGCCACACCTGGGGCCGTCGCCGAATCTTTCGGCGGCGGCCTTTTTTGTTGCGGAATCGTAATCACCCCAAACCAGACGACACGTCCGCGCTCCGGGAGTGCGAGGCTCCGCCGAGCCGGGAACCGCCCCAAAGTCCTAGCTCGCCAGCGCCTCGCCCTCCCGTGGGGGACAAAGCCTCCTCAGCGTGCAACGCCGACGCGGCCATTTCTCGGCGACGAGAACTGTCCGTTTTCGTCGTGGCGTATTTCCGCCCGGCCGCCGGTAACATTCTGCCGGCTCGACCGCTCCTATCAGCAGTCGTCCGCCACGCGTTTCGCCGGTACGCAACGCCCCGTGTACAATTCGGCTAGCAGGCGCGACGACGCGATCAACGCCGCGTTCGGCCTGCTCACGGTGGATCGCTCCCTACCGCTGCTCTGCATCGCACGACGCCCCGCGGGGCGACAGCGCGACGCATGGCGCCTTGCCAAGGAGTGTATGATGAGCGTCTCGACGTTGGCTTTTCCCGCGATCGGCGACTCCGGGTTCGCATCGCCTCCGCCGGTGGCCGCGGCTCCGCCCGCGCCGCTGACCTCTCCCGAGACCGTCACCGACTGTTACGACGTGCTCGACATGTGTCGGTCGTGCGGAATCACGGACTTTACCGACGGCAAGTACGTCGCGGGCGAGGGCGACGACCGCGCCAGTTACTTGGCCGCGCAGCAGCGGCAGGCGGACTTCCTGCTCGACCAGATCGACTGCCGACGTCGTAGTCGCGTGCTCGACATTGGTTGCGGCTACGGACGAATCCTCGCCAGCGCGGGCTCCCGTGGCGCCGACGCCCAGGGCATTACGCTCTCGCCGCCGCAGCTGCGCGACTGCCGACGCCGGGGCCTGGCCGTGTACCTATGCAACTACCGCGAACTTTTCGCCAACGGCGGCTACGACCGGTGGGCGCACGCCTACGACGGCATCGTGGCCAACGGCTCGCTGGAGCACTTCGTGCAAACCGAAGACGCCGCCGCGGGCCGCGCCGACGAAATCTATCGCGAGTTCTTCGCAATCTGCCGCCGCCTGCTCAAACCCGACGGCAAACTCGCCACGACGGCCATCCACGCCCGCCGCGTCGGCCAGATCAACCCCCGCGATCTGGTGAGCGGACCGCAAGCATTGCCGACAGGGTCGGAAGTCTATCACGCCGCGAATCTGCACCGTAGTTTCGGCGGCTGGTATCCCGAACCGGGACAGTTGGAGCGCTGCGCCGCAGGATTCTTCGAACTGACCGCCGCCGAGGACGGCACCGACGACTATCTGCGCACCTCGGAGTACTGGGTGCGGCAAATCAAACGGTCGTTGATCGCCAGCCCGCCCGCCTGGGCCGCGAGCATCGCCGCCTTCGCGCGCCGACCGAGGGCCGCCTGGAACATGCTGCGGTGCCTGCTCTGGGACCAATCGTGGAACTACCAGTTCCGCAACCCGGCCCCGGCGCAGCTCTGGCGGCACACATGGAGGGCGCTCTAGCCTGCATTTCTCACACGGTTG
>JAGQOU010000546.1 GCA_020427145.1 Planctomycetales bacterium
GGCGCGGCAGCGCCGTCCCGGCGAGTTCCCGACAAATTCTGGGTAGTGATACCGTTTCAACTCGATCGGGGTGGCTCGGGACGACCGTAGGGAGCCCCCAGTGGCGTTCCTGGGGGCTTCGCTTCGCGACGTCCGTGAGCCACCCCACTCTCCTGGGCAAACGGTATCGCGACCCGACGGACACGACGCTGGAGATAGTTCCCAGGAACTCGACTTCTCCCCCAGTGACTCGTTGTGCTCGTCGCGTCGTCGTGGTTCAGTCCCTCTCCGACGACTGCGCTTTCAACGCCTCGGCCATGTCGAAGCCGAGATGGGCCGGCTGGTTGTAGCTGACATTCTGCCACGCGACGCCCAGCCGATAGACGGGGTCGTGCATCAGCGTTGTCATGCGATACGGCGTCGGCTGGGTCGTGACGAAGATTCTCAGCTCGCGACCATCGGCCGAGGCGGCGACGATTTCCTCGCGCCAGTCGCCCAGGATGTCGGCACACAGGCAGGGATTGCTTTTGGAGCCGTTGATCGAGACGGCGCCCCACTCGCGGGCGTCGAACAATCGCTCCTCGCGTAATTCGTCCGGCCGCCATTTGCTGACGGTCACTCCGTTGAGCAACTCGCGCTGGGGGTCGCCGTCCCACCAGATGCCCATGTTGCAGACCCGCGGGCCGCGCTGTGCGATGCGCTCGCCAGTGGCCGCGAACAGACCGCCGACGCCGACGCCTGAGCCCCAACACTCGCTGCCGGGGTGGTTCGGGTCGATGTCGATGGCACAGGCCCGGACCACGCCATTGCGCCCCGGGCAGGCGATGCCCCAGATCTGCTCGCCGGTATTCGCGTCGCGCATTTCGATGCCGGCGGAACTAGGACCGTCGCCGTTCGCCTTGAACACTTCCAGCCCCGGCCGGCTGGGGATGTGGTCGGCCAGATGCATCGCGTCGCCATGCCCCAGCCCGGTTGAGTGCAGCCCGGTCCCGTCGTCGTTGATGACGCACGAACCGTAGACAATCTCATCGCGGCCGTCGCCGTCGACGTCGCCGACCGACAAATTGTGATTGCCCTGGCCGCGATAGTCAGAATTGCCGGGCGTGCCGTCGTCGCTGTCAAACACCCAGCGTTGCGTCAGCTTGCCGTCGCGATAGTCCCACGCGGCGAGCACCGACCGCGTGTAGTAGCCGCGGCACATCACCAGGCTTGGCCGCGCGCCGTCGAGATACGCCACGCAGGCCAGGAAGCGATCCGCTCGGTTGCCATTGCGATCACCCCAGGCCCGCACGTCGCCGCGCGGCGGCACATAGTCGACGGTGGCCAACGCGGCGCCCGTCTTGCCGTCGAACACGGTCAAAAACTCGGGGCCGTCGAGGATGCGGCCCGCGGCATTGACGTGGTCGGCATGCGGATCGCCGATCACGCCGCCGACGCCATCCACCGTGCCGTCGGCCGTCTTGCAGGCGATTTCCGCACAACCGTCGCCGTTGAGGTCGTAGACCATGAACTGCGTGTAATGGGCGCCTTCGCGAATGTTGGGGCCCAGGTTGATCGCCCACAACCGCTCGCCGGTGAGCTTGTATGCGTGCAGCCACGGCGGCGTGGTGAATCCGTCCTGGCTGTTGTCGCGTCCGCGGCCGACCATGTGGACGACGATCTCGTACGCGCCGTCGCCATCGAGATCGCCCACCGAGGCGTCGCCGGGGAAATAGCCGAAGGGCGGACTCACGGGGATCGAAAGATAGGGCGGCGCGTCGGCTCGGTTCGTCAGCGTGAACTCGCCCGTCGGCGCATCGCCGCCCGCCTCGTCGGCTCGGCTGACCGTGTAGGCATACTTGGCGTCATCGGCGGCCGGCAATGACGTGTCCATCAGAAACGTCGGCCCGGCAAGCGGCTCGTCGGTCAGGCGCACGGTCGCGCCGCCAGGGCCGCGGCGGTCGACGACAAACGCAGCGCCGGGCGGATCATCGGGCAGCAGCCGCCACGAGATGATCGTCTCGGCGCCGGACCGGATCGCCACCACGCCGCGGTCGAGCTGCTCCTGCTGCCGCTCGGCCAACGCTGGCGTCGTGGCGGCGAGCAGCGCGAACAGCAACGCGGTTTGTCTCAAGCAGGGCATCGCGCAGACTCCAAAAAGTGCAGGCAAACCGGGAGGGCGAGGCTCTGCCGAGCCTGTGCGCGGCGTCGTGACGAGCTCGGCAGAGCCTCGCCCTTGTA
>JAGQOU010000547.1 GCA_020427145.1 Planctomycetales bacterium
CCCGGGGGCAAATCGGCGGAGCAAGCGATTCTCCAGTGCCGCGGAACTGCGGACCGATGCACCGCCACTCGCTGTGCGTAAGCCGTGCCACAAACGCCGCGTACGTTTGGCATCCGGTTCGCAGTCTCGTGAACCGCCGCCATGCCGTGTTATCTGCCGAGACGATCCGGTCGTCTCCTTGCCGCAGCGGAGCTGCTACACCGAGGGCGCCATGATTCGCGTGTATTTGCTGACGACCGTCTCCTTTCTGCTGCTCACAAGCGGCTGCAGCGATCCCGTCGCCGACCCGGGGGCCAAGGCGTCCCCAGATCAGGCGCCGGCGAGTCAGGCCGACGCGGCGCCGGCCGGGGCTGACGAACCAGCCGCTGCGTCAACGCCGGATGCCACAGCCGCCCCAGGCGACGAAGCTCCGCCGGCGCACGTCGTCGTGCGCACCGACAATCTGCCACAGCCGATCGTGCTGACTTCTGAGGACTGGCCCCAGTTTCGCGGCGCCCTGCGAGACGGCGTCTCCCAGGCGCAGAGTCTGGCCAACCAATGGCCCGCCGACGGTCCGCCGGTGCTCTGGCAAACATCCCTCGGCCAGGGATATTCGTCACCGGCGGTCGTGGCCGAGCGGGTGTACCTGAACGACTACGACGAACAGCGAAACGTGTGGATGGTTCGCTGCCTGGCGCTGGCTGACGGCGAGGAACTGTGGCGATACGAGGCCCCGAAGCGAATTCGCCCCAACCACGCGATCACCCGCAGCGTCCCCGCCACCGACGGCGGGTTCGTGTTCTCGATCGACCCCAAGTGCGAATTGCACTGCATCGACGCCCGCGACGGCAGTCTCATTTGGAAAACGTTTCTGCCCGCGGCGTACGACAGTCAGATTCCCGCCTGGTACAACGGCCAGTGCCCGCTGTTGGACGAAGATCGGCTAATCATCGCCCCCGGCGGCCGCGCCCTGATGGCGGCCCTCGACAAAGCCACCGGCGAAACGATTTGGGAAACGCCCAACCCGGCCGGGCATCTCATGTCGCATGCGTCGATCATGCCGCTGGTCATCGACGGCGTGCGACAGTACGCGTATCTCACGCTCAAGGGGGTCGTGGGCGTCGCTGCCGCCGACGGGCGCCAACTGTGGGAGTTTCCCTGGCAGTTCAACACGGCCGTGCCGACCACGCCGCTGCCGCTGGGCGACGGCAAACTACTGCTGACCAGCGGGTACCACGCGCGCACCGTGGTGTGCCAGGTGAAACACGACAACGAACAATGGACCGCCGAAGAAGTCGTCAGCTTGCCGCCGCCCACCGGCGGCTGGAACTCCGAGGTTCACACGCCGATCGTGCACCGCGGCTTCGTGTTCGGCGTCGGCAAGAAGCAGCGCGGCATGTGGACGTGTCTCAACGACAACGCCAAGGAGCTGTGGACCAGCGGCCGTAAAGCGTCGTTTGGCATGGGCGGGTACCTGCTGGCCGACGGCAAGTTTTTTGTGCTGGAAGATCGCACCGGCGCCGTGCGCATGCTCGACGCCGCGGCGGACGAGTACCGCGAATTGGGCTCGTTCACCGTCTTGTCAGGCCCCGACGTGTGGGCCCCGCCGGTCGTCTCGCACGGCAAGCTGTTGGTGCGCGATCTGCAGAAACTCGTTTGTTTGGATATTGCCGACCACGACGCCGCGGGACCCGTCGCCCGGGCGCCAAGCGACCTGACGAAATGAACCAAGTTCGAAGCTGCTGGAACCCTGCTTGGGGTGGCGCCGGTGGCGCCCAAGCGGTGCCCAAGCAGTGGAGCCCCAGCGCTTTCGCCAGCCTGCCAGCGCGTCGCAAGTGACCTTCGTTCTCCCCATGAAACTGACACACTCGCACCCACTGAGCGGCCGCGGCGCCGCGCGTGATCAGTTCCGCGTGCGGATCACCGGTCTGGCGGTCGCTACCGACAGAACGCTGTTCGCGACCGGCGACCGCGAGGTGAAGTCGTTCTCGCCCGCCGGCGAATTCCTGGGGCGTTTCGAGACGCGCGACGCGGCCTGGTCGGTGGCCGTCGACGAAGACTCGCTCTGGCTCGGCATGCAAGGGCGGCTGGAGCGGGTCGACTTACAAGGGAACCTGATCGCGGCCATCGACGACGCCCGACTCGGGTTGCTCACCGGCGTGGCGGCCCGTGCGGGGCGATTGCTCGCGGCCGATGCGACGCATAAGTGCCTGCACTTGTTCCAGGACGGTCGCTGGGTGCGGCAGGTCGGCGACGACGTGAACACGCGCGGGTTTATGTTCCCCAACGGCGTGCTGACGGTTGCATTCGATCCGCAGAATCCGTCGTTCATTGTCGCGCATCCGCAAAAGCACCGCGTCGAGCGTTACGACATCGACGGCAAACTCATCGGCAAGTTCGGCCGCTTTGGCCACGACAACCCCGCCGACTTTGGCGGCTGCTGCAATCCCACGACCTGCGCCGTCGCGCCCGCGGGGCTGGTGCTTGTCGGCGAGAAGGCGCCGCCACACGTGAAAATCTTCAATCCCGAGGGCGAGTTTCTGGCGATGACGCCCGAGGACGCCTTTGACGCCAGCGCTAAGAATCAGTTCCTCGCCGCAGACGACCAGGGCCGCATTTACGCGACCGATTCGGTGCGCGGAACGATTGAGGTGTTTGACGCGGCCGACGGATAGCAGAGCACACAATGACCAACCACGACGACACCCGCCGCGATTTCCTGCAACGCACAGGCCAAGCAGCGTGCGCGGCGGCGATAGTCGGCACGGGCGCCATTCTCGGACGACGCGCATGCTCGGGCGACGCGTGGGTCATCGCGCCCAATCGCTGCGTGAACATCCGACTCGGCGTCACCGGTTCCGACGAAGTTTGCAATGCGTGCGCCGAACAATGCGTGCTGCCGCTCTCGGCGGTGCGGGCGGTCAACCAGCACGACCGCTGCGGTCGCTGCTGCATTTGCCCGGCGTACTTCGACGTCCGCAGCCAGGTGGGCCCCGACGGCCTGCCTACCAAGAAACTTTGCCCGCGCGACGCGATCGTCCGCACGCCGATTGGCGAAGTCGATCCGTACGATCCGCTGAACAACTTTTACGAGTACACGATCGACGACGACCTGTGCAACGGCTGCGGACGCTGCGTCATGGAATGCAAAGACCCCGCGGGACTCGGTTCGATTCGGTTGGAGGTGCGCTACGATCTGTGTCTGCGCTGCAACCAATGTTCCATCGCCCAGGCTTGTCCGGAGGACGCGTACGTGCGAGTGGGCCCCGAACCGGCCCCCGCCGTCGCCTTGGAAGGGGGCCACGCGTGAACGTCACTCGGGCGCTCGCGGTTGCCGTCCCCCTTCGGCAAGCTTTCTTCCTGCTAGGCGCTCTGGGCGTCCTTGGCGGTTCGCTTCTGTTCACTTCGCCCCTGTTCGCGGCGGTTGCCCAGGAGGACTACGCCCGGCAGGCGAACGTCGCCCCGCAGCCAGCCGACATCGGCGGCGGCTACGAAACGCCGCCCGCGCAGCGCGTGGCCCCGCGTGCCGAATGGATGTACGTGCTGGACGTTGTGTTGCTGGCCGCGGCGCTGGTGCTGGCTGCGTTGGTCGCCCATCGCTGGCGCCGACGGTGGATGGCCACGGTGCTGGCCATCGGGTCGCTCGCGTACTTTGGGTTCTACCGCCAGGGCTGCGTTTGTCCGATCGGGGCAACGCAGAACATCGCCGTGGGGCTGGTCGACGGGGCGTACGCGGTGCCGCTCGCGGTGCTGGCGTTCTTTCTGCTGCCGCTCGTCGCGGCGCTGCTGGTCGGCCGCGTC
>JAGQOU010000548.1 GCA_020427145.1 Planctomycetales bacterium
CTGGCTGCCGGCCTATCACGACATGGGGCTCATCGGCGGCATCCTCACGCCGCTGTACGTCGGGGGCGTCAGCCACCTGCTGGCGCCGGCCGCCTTCCTGCGACGCCCGTTGTCGTGGCTCGAAAAACTCTCCGCGACCAAAGCGACCATCAGCGGGGCGCCGAATTTCGCCTACCAACTGTGCGCCGACAAGGCCACCGCCGAGTCGGTCGCCGCGCTCGACCTGTCCGCGTGGTCGTTGGCGTTCTGCGGCGCCGAGCCGATCGACCCGGCGGCGCTCCACGCGTTTGCCGCCGCGTTCGCGCCCAGCGGATTTCGCCGGGAGTCGTTCTACCCCTGCTACGGTTTGGCCGAGGCGACGTTGCTCGTTTCCGGCGGTCATACCGCCGGCGAGTCGGCGCTGCTGAACGTCGATCGTGGCGCCCTGACCGCCGGTCGCGTGGAGCCGGTCGCCCCCGACGCGGCCGGCAAGACGCTCGTCAGCTGCGGACCGCCGCTCGACGGCATGGACGTGGCGATCGTCGCCCCCGAGTCCGGCGTCCCGGCGCCGGCCGGCGCGATCGGCGAAGTGTGGGTCGCCGGGCCCTCGATCGCCGCCGGCTATTGGAACCGACCCCAGGACAACTACGCCACGTTCGGCGGCCGGATCGGCGACAGCGAGACCCCGTATCTGCGCACCGGCGACTTGGGGTTTGTGCATGAAGGATCGCTGTTTGTCACCGGGCGACTCAAGGACGTCATCATCATCCGCGGCCGCAACCTCTACCCGCAGGATATTGAGCAAACGGTGCGCGACGCCGACGAGGCGGTCGACGCCGGCGCCGCGTTCGCCGTCGTCGAAGGCGTCGAAGATCGCCTGGTGGTCGTCCACCAAGTGGGCCGCGAACATCGCCGCGGCGATCTGACGCCGGTGCTCAAAGCGATTCGCGCGGCGGTGGTCGACGAGTACGATCTCGACCCGCACGCCATCGTGCTGCTGCGGCCCGGCGGACTGCCGCTGACCACCAGCGGCAAGGTGCAGCGCAGCAAGTGCCGCGAAATGTTCGCAGCGGGCGAGCTGCCGCTGTTGGCCGAGTGGCGGCGTCCCGTCGGCGAACAGCCCGACGCGGCCGACGCCCCCGGCACGTTTGAGCTGCGGCCCGCGTTTCTCGACGAACTCGACAAGCTCACGCAGCCGCAACTGGCCGCCGAGGTCGCGGCGTGGATCCTCCAGTGGATCGGCCATCACCTGGGCGACGGCGCCGGGACGCTCGTCCCCGAAGCCACGTTCCCCGAACTGGGCGTCGACTCGCTCACCGCGTTGGAACTGAGCGCCGCGTTCGAAGACGTGCTCGGCGTCTCCGTGCCGCCCGTGGTGGCGTTCGAGCACCCCACCCCCGCCATGTTGTCGGTGTACCTTGCCGAACAACTCCAAAGCGGCTCGCTGCAATCGGCAGGGTGAGATTACCCACTGCGCCGATCGACGGACCCGCTGAGGGTAGCCATGGATCGATCTGCTCGCACCGACGCTAGCGGGATCGGATTACTCAGAGCAACGGTGCGAACCCTGCACCGTCGGACTCGCCGTGGTCAACGGGTAGCTTCACCGTAGCTAGGGCAACGCCATGGGTTGGCTTACTTCGCCGTCGGCGGGAACGGGACCTGCTTTGCCGGCTCGGCCGTGTGCAGCGTGGGCATGATTTCGACGCCTGAAGCCACGGGGTTCTCGAGCGACGATTCCGCTTGGTCGTCGACCGGCGTGGGCGTGACGCCGTCGTCCTCCGCGGCCGGTTTCGGCGGCGTGCCCAGCGGCAGCGCTTCGGCGATGGGCGGCTGCTGTTTGTACGGGCCCTGGCTGACCCGCGGGGCGCTCGCCGAGGCGTAGTTCAGCTCGCGCGGCTTGCCGCGGCGGCGCTGCAGTTCGGCGGCGTCGGCGTACGCTTCGCGACACCACGGGCCTTCGCTCAGCAGCACGCCGTCGTAGGTCAGCAGCGTCCCCTTGGAGAAGTGGACGTTCTTCATGGCGACGGCGTATTCGGTCACGGCCCGATAGTATCCGCTCTCGGCGTTGGCCAGGGTGCGTTGGGCCTCCAGCAGCAAGTCGAGCGGCGCCTTGTCGGCCTCGTACGCCGCGGTGACCGCCGCCAGTTGTTGTTGGGCGGCTGCCTGGCGGTTGGCGGCGGTTTCGGACACGAGCCGTGCCCGGTCCAGATCGGCAATCGCCCCGGCCACGCCGTGCAGGACTTGGCGTTCACCCTCGCGGAGCAGGGCGCGCTGGCGGGCGACTTGCAGCTCGGCGTTGCGCACGCCGGCGAACGCCTGCCGATAGCCCAGCGGCAAGTTCAACTCCATGCCCACCTGCCACTCTTGGAAGTCGCCGCTGGTTAGATTGCCCCATGCATTGTCGAACCGGCCCAGCGTGGGACTGTTGTCGAGCAGGTCGTGCCCAAACCCGCGCCAGCGGTACCGGCCCACGGCGTCGAGCCGCGGCAGCAGGTGGTTCTTGCTGGCGATCCACTCCAGCTCGTACCGACGTGCGACCCACCGTTGGCGGCGCAGCTCGGCCCGGCGGACCACCGCTTCGGCTGTGACTTCGCTCCAGTCGAACACCAGCGGCGCGGTGATCGGTTCGTCGGCGGGACGAATGAGTCGGCCGTCGCTGGGCGGCAAGCCCAACAGCATTCGCAACCGTCGCTCGGCCACCTGCACGCCCCCCTGGCCGCGGAACGTGCCGCCGCCGCTGCCATTGCCTGTGCGGGTGCCGTCGATCAATCGCCCGGACAGCGCGTTTTGCACTTCCTCCTGGAACAGGAAGAACTGCTCGCGCGCTTGGGCCTCTTTCTCCGCCTCGCCGCCACGGCGACCGGACGAGTACAACGCTTGAATCTTGCGCCACGTTTCCAAACTCGCATCGCGGGCGGCCACCTTGGCGTCGAGGTCGCGGTACGCGAAGTACAAATCCCAGTACGCGTTCTCTACGTTCGACACGAGGTCGCGCACGGCGAGTTCGAAGTCGGTGAGCGTGATGTCGGTGTTGACCCGCGCGATCAGCACGCCGTTGTACACGCCGGGCGTGCTCGTGGGACCGGCGATACGGTTGAACTCGATCCCACTGCCTTGCAGCAGCGGATGACGGAACTCCGTCTCGATGTTCGTGTTCCACGCGCTGGCAAACTGGTTGCCGGGCGCGTTGTTGGCGTCGTAGTCGGTGTTGTGGCGCACCGTGAACTGCGTACCCGTGGCGGCTCGCTTGGTGATGGCCGACTGAAACACCATGGCGTCCTGCTGCAGGAGGCGCGTGCCGCCGCCGAAAAACTGGTTATTGAGCGCCCGGTCGTTCTTTTCGCCGTAAACGCTGGTGGAAAACTGCGCGTCGAACGCCGCCAACGCCGCGTCGATGCCGAACCGGGGATCGGTTTCCACCACGGCGGGGTCGAGGTTTGTGATCGCCGCGGCCGGCGACCGCAGCACGGCCCCGCCCAGGTCGCGAATCACTTGCGACTGGGCCAGAGCGATCTGGATCGTCTCTTGGAGCCCCAGGTTCCAGTATTCGATGTCATCCGGATTGGAGAGCGTCACCGGGGGCAGCGCCGCCCAGTCGTCCTCCAGGGCGCCGCACGGCTGCACGGTGGGGTAGTCGATCTGGGTGGCGATCGCGTTGTAGCAGTCGTCGTCGCTGGCGGCCTTGAAGGGCGCCTCCTTGCGCATCGCGCACCCCGGAACCAGGCCGCACAGCATGGCGAGCACGGCGAGGGCGCGTTGAGCTCTGTGCAAAGGCGACATGGGCGAACTGGTGGTGAACAAGCGCGGAATAGCCGGTCGCTGCGCGCACTGCCGCGGCAGCGCGCCAACCCTTGCTGTCGTTTTCGGCGCCCTATGACCCGAACAACCACGAATTTCGGCGCATCAGGCAAGGTTTCCCCAGTTTGCCTGCGCGGCGCCGCTGGCAGTGCTGGCGGCCAGGCGAGCGAGATTCCCCGTCGCCGCCCGCGCAGAACGCCGCCGTGCGATGCGTATACTGAAAGCTGCCGCGCGGGGGCGATTCCCTGCGCGCGACGCTGCTGGCTTGCCCCACAGCGGCACGCAGACTTTCTCTTGTCCCCCCGCGTCATTGCCGCCCATGCCCGCTTCGCATCCTCTGAACGACGCCGACGCGAGCTGGCGCCAGCAAGAGGACGCCCTTGCGCGGCTGCATGACGCCGCGCGTCGCGCGACCAGCCCGCGGGTGTTTTACCGTTTGCTGCTTGATGAGTTCGCGGCGTGCTTCGGCGACGCGGCCCGGGCTGCCGTTTGGCTGGCGAGTGCGTCGGGCGCCGTGGAGTTGTTGATTGACGGCGCGCCGCCGAACCACGATAGCGCTGACCTGCCGACGCGTCGGCAACGCGCCGCCAATTCGCTTTCTGTTGAGCAGGCAACCGCCGACGGGGTCGCGCTGTGCCAACCGATCCGCGGCAGCGTTGACGCAACGCAGGAGCATCGCGGCGCGGCGGTCATTGAACTGACCTTCGCCCCTGCTGCGACCGCCGCGATGCGGGAGACCTGCGGCGATTTTGTCGCCGCCGCCGCGGACGCCGCTGCCGACTTTCACGCCTTTGCCCAATTGCGCAGCTTGGCCGCGGGCGCCAACCTGCACCGCCTCAGTGGCCCGCTGCTTCGCAGCTTGCAGCGCGAAAACCAACTGATGCCGCTCGCCTATGCTGCCGCCAATGAAGGGCGGCGGTTGCTGGATTGCGAGCGCCTGACGGTGTTGTTGCGGCGCGGCCGGCGGTTGCGCGTGCTGGCCGTCAGCGGCGTCGATCACGTCGAAGCCCGCACCGAGTTTTCGCGCCGGGCCGAGTCGCTTGCCGGACGGATTGCCGATTGGGGCGAACCGATTGCCGCCGGCGAACCGGCCGCGGCCGACGAACTGCCGCCGCCGTTGGCCGACGCCCTGGCCGAGTATCTCGATCAAACGCACGCCCGAACCGTCGCTGCCGCGCCGATCGCATTTCCTCGCGACGAGCGGGGCGATTCGCACCGGCGCGACGACCATCGCCGCGACAACGACGCCGTGTTTCTCGCCGAGTGGTTTTCAGCGGCGGGCCCGGCTGGCGCCGCCGTGCAGGTCGCCGAGTTGGGCGAGCTGTGT
>JAGQOU010000549.1 GCA_020427145.1 Planctomycetales bacterium
AGGCGATCATGCCGCAGATGCCCAGAAACGACGCGGCCGACAGATAGTCGCCGGCAAACGCGACGCCGTTGACGAACCAGGGGATCTGCCCGTGGGCGGCAAAGTAGCCCTGCGAGCCCTGCGCCCGCCGGCCCATGTAAAAGCTGATACCGAGCGTCAGGGCCACGAAGGCCGCAAAGACTCCAAACGCCAGCCACGAGAATTCGTAAATCATTGCGGCGACTCCTGCCCATCGGCCGCCGAGCCGCTCGGCTTCGTCGGGACGACTTCATGCCGACAAGCCACGCCGTACGCCACGGCGAGCACGATCGCCGCGACGATCAGCCCAAAGCCGTACCAGATGGCCAGGTTCACGCCCAACCACGGCGTGCGTTCCATCCAGTCGGGTCGAAACGCCCCGATGAGCACGAACCCGCCATACAGCAGGATGTAGAGCGCGCAGAGCCAGAGCCCCACGCGAGCATTGCGCGATTGATTCACAAAGAAACTCCCGAAGACCGCCGCGGCCGCAGTTGAGAGGAAAAGAGCTTGAGAAGGGCAAGGGACAAGAATCTACAGAGTAGCCGACAGCGACCCCGGCCTGAACCCCTGCCGTTGCGAATCACAATCGTCGATCACTCGACCAAGCGTCGTACAACTTCGCCGTTCTCGTCATATCCGAACCACACCGGGCGGGTGAATTTAATCATGTCGCTGTCATAGTCCGCCGTGGGGAACGCTTGGCGAATGTCGTCAATTCCCCGCTGCGTAATCTTCGTTCCGAAAAGCCACAGATCCGAGAGTTGCTTTAAGGTGCACAATGCCGGTACGCACGCGTCCGTCAGCGGATTATCGCTCAAATTCAATTCATAGAGCGACGGCAAGGTGACAATCTCGCCAACCGTATCGTCTGGCAAACCGGCCGCCGTCAGCCAGAGGCGTTCGAGATTGGTCAGCTTCACTATCTCGGCAACATCCTCTTTGGCGAGGGGCGTCTCAGCGATCGAAAGCGACTTTAGGCCGGTCATATTAGAGAGCATCGCTGATGCACCAGGGGGAAGCGCACCCTGAAGCTCGAGCCATTCAAGTTCTTCGCAGCGGACAACGGCGTTCATCAGTTCCAAAGAGATCTCGTTTGTCCAAATGAGAAGACGTTTTAGACCGACGAAAGGCCGAATGTCCTGCAATCCTTCTGACGAAATTTTGCAGTTCCATAGCCCGAGATTCTCAACGGTCCCGATCGTGTTGATGCTCTGCAGCGCTTCGGCCCCAAGTTCGGCGCCAACAAGATCCAGGTGTCGCAACTGAGGTTGACGGGCGAGGGCCGCAAGGGATTCTGCGGAAATGGAGTCGCAAACGACCCAAAGATTCTCGAGTTGGGGAATCGTTCCCATAATTGAGAAGTCTGGCGCGGGATTTTGGTAGGCAACGAGAGTGAGGGTTCGCAGATTTCGGATCCCTTTCACCCAGGGCAACACGGAATTCGTCGCGGGGAAACCATCCACGGTCAGCTCCACTGCGTCGACTTGAATGTCAGTCAGCAGCACGTAGTCGCTAGGTGTGAATCCTGTCGCGGACGCGTCGAGAGTGATTCCTACTAAAGTGCCGATGCTCCCAGCGGAGTCGCTGCGTCGAACGGATACGCCCTTCGCCTCAAGCGCCGCCAGTGCTGCGTTCGAGGCGGCGGCGGGCGCGGGCGGCGCAGCGTTCCGTTGGCATCCAATGGGTAATGCGGCCAGGACGACCGACAGCGCAATCCATCTGGCGCGATGAATACAACGATCGTGGCGTGGACGCCAACCATCGCGGTTCAACGGATCGCAGGACTGCGGCCCAGTATTGTTGCTCATTGTTCGGCGCTCCTGCCGGAATTTGGTATGCCGCATCGGTCCTCATTCCTTGGCTAGGGCGGCTGCAAGCGCCGCGATCACCTCGGCGCCCCAGGCGACTAGGAGCACGCGCTCCATGGCGTCGTTGCCGGCGAGGAACTGTGCAACCGCGCCGCACGCCACGTTGGCTGCGTCCTCAACGGGGTAACCGTACACCCCGCAGCTGATGGCGGGGAAGGCAATCGAAACCAAGCGATGCTCGCTGGCCAGCTTGAGGGCGCCGCGGTAGCAGTTGGCGAGCAGTTCCGGCTCGCCGTGTGCGCCGCCGCGCCACACGGGGCCGACCGTGTGAATGACGTGCCGCGCCGGCAGGTTGAACCCCGGCGTCATGCGGCACTCGCCCGTCGGGCAGCGCACGCCGGGCGCCACTTCGGGGACCGCGCGACAGGCGGTCAGCAGCTGTGGCCCCGCGGCGCGGTGAATGGCGCCGTCGACCCCGCCGCCGCCCAGCATCCGCTGGTTGGCGGCGTTCACGATCGCGTCCACGTCGAGCGTGGTGATGT
>JAGQOU010000550.1 GCA_020427145.1 Planctomycetales bacterium
CCGCGCCTACGACGGCCGAGCGGCCCGCGACACGCTGCGCGACTGGGTTGACTGCCCGCAACGCCTGTGGGACGCAGTGTGCGACGTACTTGCCGGCGGAGTGCAGCAGGTGATTCACGTGGGGCCGGAACCAAATGTGATTCCCGCGACGTTTCAGCGGCTCAGCGACAACATCCGCCAACAAATCAACGGCAACTCGTGGGAGAAATTCGGGCTGCGCGCGATGGCTGGACTCGCCGAGCGGCCGTGGCTGGCGTCATTGCTGCCTAGCCGGGCGGCCCTGTTGCGAGCGCCGGAGGTGAAGCAACTCGTGCTGGAAGATTGGCTGCTGGAGAACGCACCGTCATAGATGAGGCGGGCGTGGCTGGAGGCGATTCACGGGAGCCAGCAAATCGATCGGCAGCCTGTTCGAGCGCCTAACGATCCGTTTCCGCCACGCGATTTCCGCTCGGTGCGGCGGTTGTCGGCAACTGGAAGCAGGCCGCCCATTCAGCGTTGCGCACCAACAGCCGGTCGCCGACTAACGTGGGATTGTTCCATGTGACCCCCTCAATCGCCGGCAGGCTCGCCAGCTCCTCGTACTTCTTCGGGTCCGTCGCGACGAGCACCACCTCGCCCTCTTCGGTAAGTACGAGCAAGCGATCGCCAACCAGGAGCAATTGGCCATGGCCAAACCGCGGGCGGCGACGTTTCTTCCACGCCTGTTTGCCCGAGGCAAGCTGCACGCATTGCAGATTGGCGTCGTCCAAGGCGTACACAAACCCGTCGTGGACGACGACATTGCAGAATTTCGTCTTCAGCACCGGCTTTTTCCAAACGCGCTCGATTGCCCAATCATCGCCGTCGCGGTTGATCTGTATCAACTCGGCGCCCTCGCCGTATCCCTTAGACAGCAGCACGCGGTCGTCGCCCACCGGCACCGGCTGCGAGGTCGATGCATTGGCGTCGCTGTCGCCGGGCCAAGGATGCTCCCACAAGACCGTGCCGTCATCCGCGTCGTGCGACGTGAGAAACGCTTCGTTGACCACCAGGATTTGCTCGACGCCGCCCAGCGTGGCCATCACCGGCGTGGCGTAAGAGGCGCGACGATCGCCCGCAGACCAAACCAACTCGCCTGTTTCGGCGGACAACGCGACGAGTGAATGGCCCTGGCCGTCGCTGTCAGGGGTGATGTTCGCCGCGGGGTCGCCGATGCTCACGATGACGAGTCCGTCGTCAACGATCGGCGAACTGCTCTTGCCCCACAACAGCGGCGCGGCGTTGAGTTCCGCGACCGTGTCGACCGACCAGATCGCCTCGCCGGTCGAGGCGTCGAGACAGTCGACGATGCCTGTGGCGCCGTGAGCGTAAACTCGGCCATCGTGAATGGTCGGGGTGGCGCGGGGCCCGATGCCGCCGAGCGAGCCGCCGCCGCTGGGGTCGAACCGCACCGGGTTAGAGTGCGACCACACCGGCTTGCCGGTTGAAATGTCATAGCAGGTGACCAATTCCTCGTCGCCGCGCTGTTCCTGCGTCACCGCGTAGTCGCCGACGACGGCAAACCCCGACCACCCGGCGCCAATGCGCTGCTTCCAGAGTTGTCTTGGCGGGTTGGCTTCCCAGTCGACGGCGATGCCGGGATCGTCCGCCTGGGCAAAGAATTTGCCGCCGAGAAACGCCGGATAGTCGGTCGGCGTGGCTTGCCAGTCGAGCGAAACTTGATCGGAGTTCGTGGGCGGAGCCAAATCGCGATCGGGGTCGGCCCACCGCCAACGGATGCCGACAATGCCGACGTCGCCGTCGTTGACGGTTTCAATCGGCAGCAGCTGGAAGTAGAAAGCTACGATGGGGCCCATGATCAATGCCGCGAGTCCCCAGCGTCGACCGCTGGGGGCCTGGCTGAATCCGAGCAGCCAAATGGTCCACCCCACCGCGGTGAGGATGATCGCTGCGTGCTTCATGCTGTTCAGCAAACCGCGATCTTCGACGATCAGCGCGGCGGCCAGCCAGATGCCGGCCAGCGCCACGGGCCAGACCAGCGGAAACCAGGACCGCCGTTGCGGCGGAGATGCTGGCGCCACGGCGCCCCCGGCGGGAGGAAACAACTCAGTCATTGACAGAATATCGGGCGGAGTGCGGGGACGGATCTGTGCGACATCGAATGCGGAATTGCGGCATCATCGCGCCGACGACGCCAAGGACATCGTAGGACGCCGACCAAGGACCGACAACATCCGCCACCTCGCCAGACCGCCGCGAATTCGGCATTTCGGTCGCCTGTTGCGGTGACTTGCGGGGGAAACTACAACCGAAGGGCGCAAGCCAATCTTGCCCAGTCCCCTGCCCTTCCCCTAGCCCTCAGCGCAATGAGCGACAATTTGCAACAGCTCGGCGGGCACTGGGCCGTCGTCACCGGGAGTTCACGCGGAATCGGCCGGGCGATTGCGCTAGAGCTCGCCGCGGCCGGCGCCAATGTGACGATTCACGCGGGTTCCCGGGGCGATCTGGCCGCAGAGGTTGCCGCCGAGGCGACCCAGATGGGCGTGGCGACGGCCTGCGTCGTGTCCGATCTGAGCACCGCGCACGGACGCGATGCGTTGCTTGCCGCAACGATCGGCGTGCGGCCGATTTCGATCTGGGTCAACAACGCCGGGGTCGACGTGCTCACCGGCCCCGCGGCCGATTGGTCCTTTGCTGAAAAGCTCCAAGCACTGTGGGCCGTGGACGTGGAAGCGACCATCATGCTGTCACGCGCTGCCGGGACTGCAATGCGCAACGCCGACGGCGGCGTGATTCTCAACATGAGTTGGGATCAGGCGGAGGCGGGCATGGCCGGCGACAGCGGCGAGATGTTTGCCGCCGTGAAGGGCGCCGTGGCGGCGTTC
>JAGQOU010000551.1 GCA_020427145.1 Planctomycetales bacterium
CGGCCGCCGCCGGTCATGCGAACGCTAAAGCGACTGGGAGCCGCCTGCGCGAGCATCTGCATCCGATCCCGCGCTTGCATGACGGCATGGTTCATCACGTCCGCCAAGACCGGGTCGATTGCCGGGTACTGCAGCTTCCAGTCGCTGTCGACAAATTCGTAGCCGAAGTCGTCGTCCCAGGCGCGAATCGCTCGCATCGCGACGAAGTACGCATCCGTGGCGTCGGGCCGTACGATGAGCAAGGGGTACGCATCGGGCGCCTCCGCGGCGCCGGCGCGCGCGGCATCCTGGTTGAGCCGCTCGCGCGCTGCGCGGACGGCGGCCGCCAAGGGATTGCCCGCCCGATTCGCCATCACGAAGTCCTCGGCGGTCAGTTTGATCCCTTCCGGCTGAATGATCACCGCGTCGGCCGTGCATTCGATGAAGATCGGCTTGCGAAACGTGCCGTTGGCGCCGCGGTACGGAACAATGGCGTAGGACTTGGGACCGCCCTCTTGGCTGCGCAGGTTCTCCAGCTGATCCTCCGTGTCGACCACCAACTGCTGGAGCCGTTTCAGTTCCGCCTCGGCCTGGTTGCGATCCACGGACTGATGGTCCTCGGCGGCGGCGAGCTGCTCCAGCGCGATATGCAGTTTCGCCAGCTCGTGCTCTAGCTGCCGCTCCTGTTGCTCGCTGTGGCTCAGCCGCGCCTGCTCGTTGGCGAGCCGGTCCGCCGCCTGCCGCGCCATGTCTTCAAGCCGGGTCTGCTGGGCTTGCAGCGTTAACAGATCGGCCTGCAGCGCAGCGGCCCGCTCGGCCTCCGCCGGATCGGCGGCGGCGACGGCAACGGGTTCGGCGCGTACCGGCAGCCGCTTGGCCGCCTCGGACAATACCACAAGCAGCACCAGGAGGCCGCCCATGGTGCATAGCAGAACTGCCAGAAACGGAAACAGCGCGATCGCGTCGGCGGATTGACTCGCCCGACGTTTGCTCATGCGGCTTGGCTCTTTGTCGTGGACTGGTCGTCGTCAACGTCGTGCCGTGCGGCGGACAACGCCAAAGGGAGGCCGACGCGGCTGCTCAGCAACTGCAGCGTCGCCGAGAGGCTCGAGAACAGCTGTTCGAAGTCATGCACCGAAACCAGTTTGGCAAGGTTGCTGTTGAGCGCTTCTTCCAACTTGCGCACCGCGCCGGTCGACTCCACGACCCGCAGCAGGACGTCGCTCTGTTTGATCAACTGCTCTTGCTGAGCCACCGTGGCCCCGGCGGCTTCGACCAGCGCCACCTGCATTTCCTTGAGCAGCTCTTCGCTTTGGCGGATCAGCTTCTCCTGACGCGACGCGGCAACGATCATCGTCTCGCCCAGCGCCGATTCGACGTCGCCCAGGTGCCGGCGATTCTCGCTGGCCAGTTGCGTTTCCGTTTCCGTCATCACGGCCACATGGTGCTCCAGCGCATCGGCCAGCGCGGCCCCGTGGGCCGCAATGCTGTCGACCAACGCCGCCAGCTGCTCCTGGTTCCCTTCGACGAACGTCTGGGCGTGGCTGTCGACGTTTTCGCTGAGAATCTCAGCGTGTCGCACGAGCATGTCCTTCATGTCGCGCGTGTGTTGGGCCACGCCGTCGTTGAGCGCCGCGGCGTGGGCGCTCAGGCCGCTTTGCAGGCCGTCGACCAGTGCGTTGCGCAGCACGCTGGCGGTCGATTCCGCCATCTCATGCCAGGCGGTCGTCGCCGCGACCAACGAGCCGCTGATTTGGGTGGTTTGCTCGGCAGCTGCGTCTTTGACCGCAGCGAGCATCTGCTCGTTCATCCGCTTGATCGACGCCACGTGCGGATCGTTGGCCGAACCGTACTGTCGAAAGCGGCCCAGCAGCTGGCGATTGACGCGTTCGTCGACCAGTGTAAGCAACCGGGCGTCGACTTTCTCGACGCCGAATTTCGTGAACAGCAGGATGATTGACAGCGCGAGCGCCTGGGCCGTCGTGTCAAACGCCACGCTCAAGCCGGCGATGACCGCCGGGAGATTCTGCTCCATGTCCTGCCCGGACAACTTGGCGATCGCCATCGTGATGCCAATGACGGTGCCCAAGAAACCGAGGATCGGGATCGTCGAGGCGATCACGCGAACCGTCGAATAGCTCTGGTTCATGCGGTCGAGATCAACGTCTTCGAGCCGCTGGAGCTGTTCGTCGAGCGTATCGGCGGAACCCTTTTGCTTGACGAAAAGCACTGCCTGTCGCAGGCGACGCAGGAAGTAACCGTCTTGCAGTCCGGCGGGGCCGCCTTCGATTTCCTCCAGCAGGGCGTCGGCGTCTTCCACCGCGTTGCCGCCCGCGGGCGGGTTGGACAACCCGGTGCGTTCCAGCGCGCCAAACTGCACGAGCAATCCCAGCAGGCGAATCACCAGCGCGGCGACGCCCACGAAGAAGAGCCCGGCGGTCGTATATTTGACGACCCAGCCGTCGCCGCCGAAGTAGCGGCCGATGACGCTCTGGGAATCGACGGTGCGAACCACCAGGGCGTAGAACAGCAAGAATGCGAAGCCGCCCCAGACGACTGCTTGTCGCAACAGCCACTCGGAAAGGGAAGTGATACGAGACACGACGAGCTTCCTTTCTCACGACGCACGAAGGCGCGATTATCGAACTGCCGGGCGAGCCGGGCGCAAGCGGCGCGCACCGACCCGAGAGTCCTCCCGTTGTTCCCTCAGAATCGGCGCAACCGGCAAAGTTGCTGAATCAAAAACGCAAGATTCCCGGCGCCTGCGGCGATAGCAGCGCCCCGCCAGCGGCGGTGGCGCCCCGCGCAACGCCGGTCGCAATTCGCAGTGACGGGCCAAGGATTCCCGCAGGGAACCAAGCTTCCGAACCGGGTCGCGATTGCATTTGCCCAGGTGAGTGGGGTGGCCCGCGGGCGTGGCGAAGCGAACCCCGCAGGAACTCCACGGGAGGCTCCCTGCGGTCGTCCCCAGCCA
>JAGQOU010000552.1 GCA_020427145.1 Planctomycetales bacterium
ATCTGATGCGGATCTTCGCCGGCGAGTGGGTCAAGAACATCCTGACCCGCCTGGGCATGAAGGAGGGCGAGGCCATCGAAAGCCGCATGGTCACCCGCCGCATCGAAGGCGCCCAGAAGAAGGTCGAGGAACGCAACTTCGAGATCCGCAAGAATCTGCTCGAATACGACGAGGTGATGGACGAGCAGCGCAAGCGGGTCTACGGCTACCGCCAGCGCATTCTCGACGGCGACAACTGCCGCGACCTCATGCTGGAGATGATCGACGGGCAAATCGATCACGCCCTCGAGACGGTGCTTGATCCCGACTACGGCGCCGAGTCGTTCGCCGCCGCCGCCGGGGCGGCGTTGGGCGTGCAACTCGAACCTCGCGACTACCGCAACAGCAGCTACGACGACGCGTCCCGGCAGGCGACCACCGAAGCGCTGCGGCAAGCCGAGTCGCAAGTGTACGACGCCATCGACGAGAACCTTTCCAGCGACGCCGACGAGGACGAGTGGAATTGGAACGCGATGGCCCACTGGTCCAACGCCCGTTGGGGCACCAACTACAGGGATCGCGATCTCAAGAAGATCGGCCGCGACCAGATCGACGCGCAACTGCTGAAGGACGCTCGCCAGGCAATCGAGACGATCGACCTGGAGTCGTGCGCTCGGTACCTGGAACCCGATTACAGCGTCAAGACCGCCTGCAGCTGGTTGCACGACAAGTTCGGCATCGAGCTGGCGCCTGACGAAATGGCCAACGTCGAAGCGGCCGAGTTTCTGAGCCTGGCTCACGAGAAGGCCCGCGCCGCGTACGACGAACGCGAGTCGGAGTTCCCCGTGCTGGCGGGGTTGATCCGTTTCTCGCAGCGCGACTCCTCGGGGCAGCGTACGGGCCTGTCGCGCGAAGGCCTGGTGGCGTGGGCCAAGCAGCGGTTCGGCGTCGACCTCTCCTTGGACGACCTCAAGAACAAGCAACGCGAGGAAGTGCGGCAACTGCTGGTGCAGTACAGCCGCCAGTCCAATGAGAAGGCCAATCAACTCGCCGAAGAGGGCCGGCAGCGCGTCGACGCGCTGTTTGCCGAGGGCGGATCGCAGACGACGCTCGGCCAGGCGACCGGCCACAACGGCAAGCTCGACGACCTGGCCAGCTGGCTCGCCGAGGCGTGTCAGTGCGAGGTCAGCCAACAGGAACTCGCCAAGCTGGACCAGGACGAGGCCCGCCGCAAGGTGATGCAAGCGATCGAAGATCGCTACCGCCCAGAGATGCGGCGGCTGGAGCGTTCAATCTTGTTGCAGATCCTCGACCAAGGTTGGAAAGAGCACCTGCTGACCATGGACCACCTGCGCAGCAGCGTGGGCCTGCGGGGGTACGCCCAGGTCGACCCCAAGGTCGAGTACAAGCGCGAAGGCATGCGGCTGTTCGACGACATGTGGCGGTCGGTGGGCAACTACGTGACGGACCTCATCTTCAAGATGGAGAATCTCGACGAGGGTTTCGTCGGCAGCACCTGGAAGGAGTCGGCCGCCATCCACGAAGAGGCGCCCGGCACGAGCGACATGGCCCAACAACAGCGGGCCGCCATCGAGGGGAGCCAAGGCCAAGTCAAAGCCGAGCCGATTCGAAATCGCGAGGAAAAGGTCGGCCGTAACAGCCTCTGCCCCTGCGGTAGCGGCAAGAAGTACAAGAACTGCTGCGGCGGCCGCGGCTGAACGGGGTTCTTTCTCACCACGGAGGACGCCGCGAGTACAGAGGACAAGCACCTAGTCGCCGGGGCAGCCAGCGAACGCGCTGTGAGGTTTCCATGAGCACAATCGACCAACCCACGCCACGCGATCAGATGATCGCGATTCTCAACGAGCAGCCAGCTGACAGTTCGTACGACGACCTGCTGAGAGAATTGGCTTGCCGACGTGCGATTCAGCGAGGACTGGCCGACGTGGATGCTGGGAGTACGGTGACCCACGAGGAAGCCGTTCAGCGGATCCGAACATGGCGAAAGTGATCTGGACCGAAGAAGTGCTTGCTTGGCTGGAACAAATTGGGAAGCATGTTGCCAAGACTTAGGAAGTCGCAGCTGTCAGCGTCACTGAAGGAATCATTTCCCGCGTGGCCAGGCTTGCACAGTTTCCTCGTTTAGGGGCAAGAATCGACGACATTGCGAATCGGGAGGTCCGGGAACTCCTGTACGGCAAGTATCGGATTGTCTATGAGTTCACCGAGTCTGCCGACGCGGTTTATCTATTGGCTGTTTTTCACAGTGCGATCGATATCGATCGGTTAAACCTCTAACTCGCAATGCCATCACGATCGGAAGGTCAATTCGCAAGCGATCCGCGAAACCCTTCTTAGCCGGCGGCCTACGGCCGCCGCTCACGCATCCCCCCCGATTCAACAATGTCAAACGAAGAAAGAGCGATCGTCGTCAGCTACGGCGGTCTGGCGTTGAGCGCAATCTGCGGGGTCACTGCGATCAGCTGGGGTGGCAGTGAATTCGGCGCAGCGAGCTTACTCGCCACAGCCGTGCTCTGGGCTGGCAGCTCCGTTTCGCTAGCAATCCTCAGTCGCAGCTGACGTCGCCCGCCCCTGGGAAAGGAATCCCATGTCACGCCTCTTTTCTTGGCTGCTGAACGGCTGCTATGCGGCGGTCATTCTGCTGGCGTCGCCCGTCGTCGTGTGGCGCGCCGTTCGCTACGGCAAGTATCGCGATGGCTGGGGCGCCAAGTTGCTCGGGCGCGTGCCCGCCCGCCGCGGCGATGCGCCGTGCGCGTGGCTCCACGCGGTGAGCGTTGGCGAGGTGAATCTGCTCGCAACGACAATCGCCGAGCTGCACCGCCAGCGGCCCGAGTGGGAAATTGTCATCTCGACGACGACCAACACCGGCTACGAACTGGCCCTGAAGAAGTACTCCGACCACCAAGTCTTCTACTGCCCGCTCGATTTCAGTTGGGCCTGTGCGGCGGCAGTGAACCGGCTGCGGCCGAGACTGCTCGTTTTGGCGGAACTGGAGTTGTGGCCCAACCTCATCGCGGCGGCCAAACGCGGCGGGGCCCGCGTGGCAATTATCAACGGGCGGCTTAGCGACGGTAGCTTTCGCGGCTACCGGCGGGTGCGACCGCTGGTGGCGCCCGTGCTGCGGCAGCTCGACCTGATTGCGGCGCAGGACGAGGAGACCGCCGGGCGGTTTCAACAGTTGGGCGCCGACCCGGCGGCGGTGCAGACGACCGGGTCGCTCAAGTTCGACGGCGCCGAGACCGATCGCGACAACCCGCGCACCACCGCGCTCAAGCAACTCGCCGGCATCACGCGCGACGACCGCATCTTCGTGGCGGGCAGCACGCAGGCGCCGGAAGAACAGTACGCGATCGACATCCTACGCAAGCTGACCGCGGCTGACGCGGACCGCAATTGGGAGGGCGAGGCTCCTGGCGAAGCGCATCCACAAGTGCGCCTGATCATCGTCCCGCGGCACGCGGAACGGTTTGACGAGGTGGCCCGCCTGATCGAGGCCAGCGGCATTCCGTGGGCGCGGCGGTCGCAACTCGTGGGCGCCTTCGCAGAGAGTGATGCACAGCGGGTGGCAGGGGACGTAGCGCAGCGCAGCCCCCAGGGCGTTTCGAATCAAACGTTGCCCCCGGGGGGCTCCGCCTGCGGTTCCGTCCCCAGCCACCCTGAGGCGGGCGCGGCCGATTCTCGCACGGCGGTTTTGCCACGCTGGCAAATCCTGCTGGTCGACGTGATTGGCGAGTTGGGCGCCTGGTGGGGCGCGGCCGACGTCGGCTTCGTTGGCGGCAGTTTCGGCAGTCGCGGCGGGCAGAACATGCTGGAGCCCGCGGCCTACGGCGTGCCGACCTGTTTTGGCCCCAACACCCGCAACTTTCGCGACATCGTACGGCGACTGCTGGCTGTCGAGGGCGCCGTGGTCGTCAACGACGCGGCCGAATTGGAGCAATTCGTGCGCGGCGCACTCGACGCGCCGGAGCAAGCCGCCGCTGCGGGCGGCCGCGCGCGGCAGTTGGTGCTGTCGCAACAAGGCGCCACACGGCGCACCGTGGAACTGCTCGCGGC
>JAGQOU010000553.1 GCA_020427145.1 Planctomycetales bacterium
TCACCTGGCCCCGCGGCGGCATGCGGACCCAACTTGTTCATCGGGCCGAGGGGATCACGGGCCCCTACGAGGGCCGCGTGGCGCTGCAGGACCAGGGCGTTGCGCAAGGCACGATCATCGACACGCCGGAGGGCGACTGGTACGCGGTGCTGTTTCAGGATCACGGGGCGGTGGGGCGAACGCCGTTTCTGGCGCCGGTCGCGTGGGAAGACGGTTGGCCTGTGCATGGCGTCGATGGCCGCGCGCCGCTGACGCTGGACCTGCCGGCCGATCCCGACGGGTTGGCCACCATCGTCGAGTCGGACGAATTCGAACGAGCCGCCGGCGACGCGCCGCTGCCGCTCGCTTGGCAGTGGAACCACAACCCGGTCGGCGCCCTGTGGTCGGTGACCCAGCGTCCCGGGTGGCTGCGTCTGACGGCCGGCCAGCCAGTCGACGATTTCGTTGCCGCCCGCAACACGCTCACCCAACGCACGTTCGGCCCGCAGTGCGCGGCCACAACGCTGTTGGACGCGAGCGGCATGCACGAGGGCGACTTCGCCGGCCTGGGGTTGCTGCAGAAGAAGTACGGCCTGATCGGCGTGCAGGTCGCCGACGGGCGCAAGTCGCTGGTGATGATCAGCGCCGAGTCCGACGCGCCGGTGGAACTGCAGCGCGTGCCGCTCGCCAACGAGCGCGTCTCGCTGAAGGTCGAGTGCGACTTCCGCAACCGCGCGGACAAGGCGTACTTTTTCTACAGCCTCGACGGCCGCGCCTGGCAGCCGCTCGGCAAGCCGCTGCACATGGCGTACACGCTGCCCCACTTCATGGGCTACCGTTTCGCCCTGTTTAACTTCGCAACCCAACAACCCGGCGGCCACGCTGACTTCGACTTCTTCCGCGTCAGCGACGAGATCACGGCGGGGAAGTAGCGGGCGTCGGCTTCCGTGACGACGCTGCGGCGCCGGCCGTGGAATACTTTCGTGCGTTCGGCCGGGCAATTGGCAGCCCGCCACCCGACTCGCCCCCTGTGTGTCTCGAACACCCACGGCACTTGCCGCGTACGTCTAGAGCACGAATCGCGAGAGAATCACGTCACGCCCCCGTTCCACGGGAAAAATGCTGCGCCGAGCGTGCGACACTGGGGAACTGAATCATGCCCACGAAGAAAGCCATCCGTCAGATCATCGCCGACATCCCCCAACATTGGGTTGGCGACGGGTTCCCCGTGCGCAGTCTGTTTTCCTACTCCGGCGGCAATCGGTTCGATCCGTTCTTGCTGCTCGATTACGCCGGGCCCCACCGGTTCGAGCCGGCGGAGGCGCCGCGCGGGGTGGGAGAGCATCCGCATCGCGGGTTCGAGACGGTGACGATTGTCTACCAGGGCGAGTTGGAACATCGCGACTCCTCGGGCAGTCGCGGTTCGATCGGCTCGGGCGACGTGCAGTGGATGACGGCCGCGTCGGGGGTCGTGCATGAGGAGTTTCACAGCGAACGGTTCGCCCGCGACGGCGGCACGCTGGAGATGGTGCAGCTGTGGGTCAATCTGCCGGCGCGCGACAAAATGTCAGCGCCGCGTTACCAGAGTTTGCTAAGCGCCGAGATCCCCAGCGTGGCCGTCGCCGACGGGGCGGCCACGGTGCGCGTCATCGCCGGCGACTTCCAAGGCGCAGCGGGCCCGGCGCAGACGTTCACGCCGATCAACGTGTGGGACATGCAATTAGCCGAGGCCGCCGACGCGGAAGTCGAACTGCCGGAGGGGCACACGGCGCTGGTCATCGTGCAGTCGGGCGCGGTGCGTCTCAACGACCAGGCGGTGCAGGCCGTGGAATTGGTCGAGTTGGAACGCGCGGGGACGTCGGTCCGCATGACAGCTGAAGCGCCCGCCCGCGTGTTGGTGCTCACCGGCGAACCGATCGGCGAACCGGTCGTCGGCCAGGGGCCGTTCGTGATGAACACGCGCGAGGAGATCTCGCGCGCGATCGACGACTTTCGCCAGGGTCGCATGGGGCGACTCGATTAGCGCGAGTCGTCGCCGGTGCGTCGACCCGCCGCCAGCGCGAGACCGCCGAGGGCGAGCAAGCTCAGCGCTGCGGGCTCGGGGACGGCCGCGATTGGGGCGATGCTGCCGTACTGACGCTGCCAGATGAGAAAGTCGCCGCCGTTGACGTTGTGGTTGGCGTCGGCGTCGCCTTGGGTGTGCGTGGCCGTGCCGACGATGCCGTAGCCGGTTTGCCAGACTGCCAGATCGGCGCCGTCGACGTCGCGGTCCTCGTCGAAATCGGCGTCGAACGGGGGCAGCACCGACAGCTCGCCCGTGGAGTAGAGCTGCGAAAGGTCCCAGCGTTGACCGCCGGGAAGCGCCGGCAGGTTGATCGTTGCGAAGGTCCCCAGCACGCCGCCCCAGTCGAACACGTCGAACGAATCGCCCACGGCCGGCGTGAAGCCCCCCACGAGCGAGACGTCGAGCGTGCCGTCGAGCTGGGCGAAGCCGGCGATCACGCGATCGAAGTCGGCCAGCCCGAGCCCGCCGATCTCGATGGAGATCGCCCCCCCGGGCATTTGGAAGTAGCCGGGGGCGACGTTGGTCGTGCCGATTCCGACGCCGGGGGCCAGCGTGCCGCCCGTGTTGACCAGCTCGCCGGCGAAATCGTTGACGTGCAGCGTGCCGCCGTTGAAGTTGAAGTGCCCGGGGGCGGGGCCGGCGTCGATGGACATGGCCGTGAGCGTGCCGTCGTCGAGGTTGATCGAGCCGGCTTGCCAGATCTTCACCCGGCCGTCGACCGTGAGCTGCGAACCGTTGTCGATGGTCACGGATCCGGTTCCGCCAAACTGCCCCGGGAATCCCGCCGTGCCGCCCTGGCTGCCAATGTACAGGTCGCCCGCGACGTGCCACTGGGCGTTGTCGAGAGTCAAATGCCCCTCGGACGTGTCGCCGGGGGCGATGTATCCCGCCACCGAGGTGACGGTGCCGTTGGCGAGGGTGGCGTGCGGGCTGCCCTCGTAGGGGCCGACTTCCAACTGCAACAGCAGATCCAACTGGTTGCCGCCCAGGTCGAGCACGACGTTGCCCTGCCGGAAACTGGCGTCCGGGAAGGAGTAAGCGCCCGACACGGGCGGCGGCAACGTGATGGTGATGGGCGCCGCACCGGGTTCGGTCGCGCGGCTAAACACCAGCTGATCCGACGGCAGCGGCGCGTTGCCGTGCGCGGTCAGCCAGAGCGCCGCATCGTCGAATTGGCCGCTTTGCGGTTCGGCCCACCGCGCCTCGCCTGGTCGCGGCAGGATGAGCTCGGTGACCTGCGTGGCCCAGCGGTTCGTGCCGTCGACGTACTCCTGGTTGGTCCAGAAGATACTGGGATCAGCCGGGTCGACGGTGGTCGCGCTGTAGTCGCCCCAGCGGTTTCGCGAGAGCGAATCAAGTTGCTCGTAATTGTCGACGCCCGCCCGCAGCAGACGCGGCGGCTCAAACAGTCCGGCGCCCGCGGGCCGGACCAGCGCATAGCTGCTGGCGTATTCGCTGGAACTGGTCCCGGTGACGCCGATCACCACGTCTCCGAATCCGTTGACCGCAATCGACGGGAACGAGAAGGCGAGGTTCGGGTCGGAAATGATCTCGGTCCCCACGCTGTTGGTCAGCAGGTCGACCACCACCATGCGGACCGCCGCGCGCCCCGCATCCTCGACGGCTTGCACGCCGTAAAGGTATTGGCCTTGCAGCACGGTGTTCGAACTGAATCGCCAGTCGTTCGCTTCGAGGTTCTGCACCGCCGGCGCCCCGGGCTGCACGACTGTCGGGGGCTGCGTCGCCGCGGCGTAGAGCGTCCCGGTGTTGTTCACCTGCGGTGAAACCAGGCCCACGTCCGCTCGCGTGATCGAACCGCCGCCGAACGACGACATCGACAGCGACATCATATTGCCGCCATAGGGGCTCGTGTCGACAACCAGCTGCGGGTGCGTGCCGGCCACCGCCTGCGGCACGTCCTCGAACTGCACTTTGGTCGACACGTCCGGAGTCGGCTGGAGCAGGTCGAGTTTGAACAGTCCGATGAACGACGAGCCCGACGCCGCGGCGCCGAGCGTGGGCATGTAGGAGGAGATCCACACCGCTTCGTTGTTGTATCCCAGCATGGGGAAGTCGGCCCAGTTGCTGTCGTCCGCGTCCGAGTCGAACGAGAAACCGGTCCACGCTTGCGTCGGGTCGGCCGAACTGGAGATGGCGAACAAAATGTTGTTCGCGCTTTGCCGACTGTCGACCGCCACGGCGTACCACCGCCGGGCGCGCGGATCGTAGACGATGCGCGGGTCGAACGGCGTCATCAGCGGCGACGTGTTGGCGTCCGTCCAGAACTGATTGATCCCCTTGCTCTGAACCTGGACGCCGTCGCTCTTGCGGTAAACGTTGTACTTGTGGTTATTGAGCTCCACATAGTAATCGACGCCAACCGCCCCCATGGTGTCGGGCGTCAGCGGCTGGATGGCCGCCGTGGTCCCCTGGAAATTGCGGCCAACGACAACGGATTGAGCCATCGCGACAGCGGGTCCCGCGGCCAGCGCGAACAAACAGACACTGAGGCCAAGATGGCGGATCATAACCGACCTCCGGCAAGCAAGGAGCCGCGACTCGACGCGGCGCGGTCGCAAAGAAAAGAAAAGCGGGACCACTAGCATACCGCCAAGACGGGCTGGCACGCAATCAAGCGACGAAATCTGCAAAGTCCTGATTTGAGCCGCCAAGCTCACTTAGCAACAAGAGAATTGAACCACGACGGAACGACGGGCGCGACGACCAAAACTCGTGATTTTCCCTCGTGTTCGTTGTGTCGTCGTGGTTCCTTCTTGGCGCACTTGGCGGTTGGAAACCAAGGGAAAAAGGGACTCTGCAGTTCTCCTGCGGCGGGG
>JAGQOU010000554.1 GCA_020427145.1 Planctomycetales bacterium
TCGCTGCGCTCGTCCCCAGCCACCCTGATTGTGCCTCCTGGCGGGAACCGCGCGGCGCTCGCCCCGCTGCCGCCGGCGGCGCTGCGGCTTTCACCCCAACTGTCCGAGACGCTCGGTCGCCTCGGCGTCGAGTGCATCGGCCAGTTGCTCGAACTGCCGCGCGATCAACTGCAATCGCGGTTGGGGCCCGAGCTGTTGTGGCGGATCGACCAGGCGTTCGGCCGGGCCGACGAGCCGCTGCACACCGTCCCCGCCCCGCCGGTGGCGACCGTCGAGCGGTTGCTGGAGTTTCCGCTGGGCGATCGGGGGCTGATCGAGCAAGTCGTGGGGCAAGTGACGAAGCAACTGGCGTGGCAACTCGCCCGGCGGAGCGAAGGGGCGCTGGGGATTGAGTGCCAGCTGGAATGCGTCGAGGGCGCCCCCGCCGTGTTGGCGGCCGGGTTTTATCAACCGACGGCCGATCCGCGGCAGATCGGCGAAATCGTGGCCATGCATCTGGAGCGGCTGCGGCTGCCCGGGCTGGTGGAGCTGGTGAGCGTCACGGCCGTGCGAACCGCCCGGCTGGGCGAGCGGCAGCGGTCGTTGTTCGACGGCCACGAGCGTCCCCGGCAATCGCCGCAGCTGGCCGGGCTGGTCAACCGGCTGGCGAGCCGCCTGGGCGCGCAGCAAGTGGTGCGCTACAGTCTCGAGCGCGACCCGCAACCGGAGTGCGCCTTCCGTCGCCAGCCGTTGGTCGACATGCCCGCGATCGCGAAGAATCGCAAAAAATCGGTGCGCTCCCGTACAGCGCCGCCGCTGTCGGCGTCGTTGGCCACGACGCGCCCCTCAACAACGACCGCCGCCCCGTTGGAACGCCCCTGGCAAGTGCTCGCCGAGCCGCAGCCCTTGGACGTGCTGGCGGTGGCGCCGGAGGGCCCGCCCGCGCGGTTCCGGTTTGCCGGCGAAGACCACGAGGTGGCCCGCCACTGGGGCCCCGAGCGGATCGAAACCGGCTGGCAACGCCGCCGCATGATCCGCCGCGACTACTACCGGGTGGAAACGTGCGCAGGAGCAAGAGCCTGGCTCTTCCGCCGCCGCGGCGACGGGAAGTGGTTCCTGCACGGGTGGTTTGATTGAGGAGGAGGAGGTCGGAGGCGAGAGGTCGGAGGTCAGGGAGGGTTACCAGTTACCAGTGATCGGTGACTGGAAGGAGAGTTGCGGGGAGCAGGGAAGTGGGACGGCGCGGATGTCTGAATTTCGTATTTACGGTCTCCACGCGAAAACTGCTATATCGCTGCTTGTGGCGATGACAAAAGTTTCTCCGGTGTCAGAAAAGCCAAATGCCCGAACTTCTCTCTCCACCGCGAGCTTAACGAATGGAGTTGTGCCGTCGTAGATCCAACCCCACGGGCCGCCGAGTAGCAGATTGACGTCTGGCCAATCGAGTGTAATGGCGTCTACCCACCAGCCATCACGACCGCAGTTGAGAAGCCCGCCGCCATGCAAGCCAGCGAGACGAATCAGCCGGCCTTCCAACGGGCCGATTCCGAAGGCACGAAGCCGCCGCTCGTCGTGCCAGCCATCGTTTGGCTCAGTTCGATCTCGCGCGACAAGTTCTCCTGTTAGACAGTCAATAACGCCGCGCCCTTGCGAAGACACAACCAAAAGTAGGTCGGAGTCATCTGCGAAGCCAACTTCAGTGAGTCCGCCAACGGCATGAACGGCGAGTTGTGTCCAAGGGGGCAATGGTGGAGCGACTGTAGCAGCGCGAATGCGATTGCGGACAGGTTCCAGATGATCCATGTATTTTCCACGGTTTTGTTGTAAGAGTTTTTGCGTATCACCTGTGCGCCGCCCACATACAGCCTCCAGTGTGGCGGTGGATTCGGATCAGCGTGATTCTAGCAAGCAGCTGCGGTTTGTGAGCTTACCAACTCGCCGGCGGCGTTGGTGGCGCGTTGCGTTTAGCGCCTGCGCACCGAACGGGCGTTGGCGCATTTCACCGGTCATAGGCCCGCCAGGGCCGACAGGTTGTAGCCAGGGACGCGAGTCCCTGGATAGAGAAGGATGGCTTGAGCGTGAGCCCCGGCAGGGGCGACATGAGCTGAGCGACTCATACCGCCCTTGCCGGGGCTCACGGCGCGGCGGGGTTGGTTTCCAGGGGCTGGCGCCCCTGGCGACAGCATCTCGGGCTCCGGCGGGTCTGTGGCGTCAAAGCTTTCCGCAAGGGCGGCGCGTTGCATTTGGGGGTTGCGAGCCAAATGAGCGTTCTCGCACTTCGCCGACGAGCTAGTCAGCTCGGGGCTGGGGGACCCATCGCCGATTGTCATCCACCGATCACTGGTCACCAGTAACCGATCACCTTCCCCCATGCCTGAAGCCCCCTATTTGCCGAAGCGCGAACCGTTGACCGTCGGCGGGCGCGCCGCCGCGTCGGTCGACGGACCGCCGTACGCCGAGCTGCACTGCTACACCAACTTCTCGTTTCTCGAAGGCGCCTCGCACGCCGACGAGTTGGTGCTGACCGCGGCGGAGTTGGGCTACAGCGCGCTGGCGGTCACCGATCGTAACACGTTGGCCGGGGTGGTGCGGGCGCACACGGCGGCGAGGGAAACGGGGCTCAAACTGATCGTCGGGGCGGAGATTACGCCGCGGGACGCCCCGCCGGTCGTGCTGTGGGCCGCCGACCGCACGGGGTACGGGCGGCTGGCGCGGTTGATCACCGTGGGCCGTCGGCGCGCCGCCAAGGGGCAGTGCGAGTTGACGTTTGCGGACGTGGCCGAGCACGCCGCGGGACTGATCGCAGGGGTTTTGCCGCGGCGAGCG
>JAGQOU010000555.1 GCA_020427145.1 Planctomycetales bacterium
TACTATCTGAACTATCAGAATCGTCGCCCCGATTACATTGCCGCGTTCTTCAACGTGATCGATTGGAAAGCGGTCGGCGAGCGCTACGCGCAGGCCAAGTCGTAACACGCTGCGGCCGCGAGGCCGTGGATCGTCGCGAGTACACCCGCGAGACGAGCGAACGTCGCTCCCTCGCGGTTTTTTTTTGGTCGAGGGGCAAGGGCTCGGGCGGCGGTTCTGCTAGCGACGCTGGCGACGGCGGCGAGTTCGCTTGACCCGCTGCAGGCGGTTCGATACTCTCCCGCCCGCGGCTCGCCACGTGCTGGCGCCTTGCGTCCCGGATCATCGGAGAGAATCTTGCAATCCGACCTTTTTTTCTGGGCCGAACCAGCGCCACGAGCCGACAAGCCTCTCAGGAGCATCTCTTCCGCGCGACCGGCGCAGCCTGCGCCGCCCGGAAGAACTAACTGAAGTCCATGTGGGCACGCGACGCCAAGGATGGCGCCGCCCGCCGAATTAAGGGCACGGATGCCATGAAACACGTAAACCGAATGATTCGCCAGGGCGTCGTCTTGACGCTGGTGGCGGCCGCGGGCATGTCGGTCGGCTGCAAGTCGGCTCAGAAGATGTCGTGGTGGAAGTCGGACAATCCGGGCGAGTCGACGACCGTCGCACACTCGGCGCCACAGTTGCCGTCCGACGCAGCGCAGCAAGTGGCCGCTGCGAGTTCGGCGCCCCGCTTCGACGCGGCCAGCAGCGCACCGACGATGCCCAGCGCCTACCAGGCGCCAGTCGACGCGATGACCGCGGCGGCTCAGGCGGCCGGCTATCCCAGCACCGGCGCGGCCAGCATGACGCCCGAGACGGCGGCAGCCGCCGCTGCGGGTGCGGCCACCCAGGCAGTGCAGCAGCAGGCCAACGCGGCCAATTTGGGTTCCATCGCCATGCCTTATGATCCCCACGCCACGCCGGCGGGAGCGACGACCAGCGTGGCCGCCGCGACGCAGCCGGGGGTCGAATCGCGATACGGCGGTGTCTATGGCGCCGCGCCCACCGCTTCCACCGTCGCCGCAGCGGCGCAGCCCGGGACGACGACGACGCAACCCGCGGCCGCATCGACGCCACCCGCTGGGGCCTCGGTCTACGGGGATCGCTATGCCTCGTCAGCGACGCCGGCCCAAGCGACGCCGGCAGCGGCGCCCGCTTACACCGCTGCGGCCGCTGAGTATGCGACGGCCGCCCCCTACTCGACGGGTGATGCGGGTCGTTACGGCATGGCCAGTTACGAGACCCCGGTCGAGTCAGCGGCCGCTGGCGTCGCCGCCACGGCGCCGACGACCAACGTGGCGACGACCTCCGAGCCGGCCGGGTACCGTCCCGGCGGCACCAGCACGTATCCTTCTAGCGGCGTGGCCGTGGCCACTCGCCCCGACGGCGCCGCAGGCGGCGACACGTCCGGCACGACTCCGGCCGCGACGCAGCCTGGCTACGCTTCGCCGTATCCGTCGACGCAATACCGCTAACGCGCTGACCGCGCCGGTGCAGAAAAGAATGACAAACAGGCCCCGCTGCTCACTGCGAGCAGCGGGGCCTGTTTTTGTTTGTCGTTTGCCGGGGACTGGACGCGCGTCGCGCC
>JAGQOU010000556.1 GCA_020427145.1 Planctomycetales bacterium
GGCAGCGCCGTCGCCGATGTCGGCGAGGCGCCAGCCGGCGCGGCGGGCGAGTGGTTCGGCGTAGCGAGGAGATCGGACACGGTGCTCAGGGGGTGTGAAGTCGGGGAGAGGGGAAATTCATGAGGGGATTGATTGGCTGCGGCTGTTCGGCGCTGCCGCAACTTAGCCGTAGAGCAATTCGGTCGCAGGCGGTTCGAGTCGGTCGGAGTCAAAGCGCCGCAGCCCCAGCTTTTGCAGGGCCAGCAGCGTCACGTACGCGGGGTTCAGCAGCACGTACCGTCGCCACAGGCGGCGCGGCTCGCGAACCAGGCGATAGGCCCACTCCAATCCGCGACGCTGTAGGGCAGGGGGGGCCTGGGCGAGCGTGCCCGCGTGAAACGCAAACGCCGCCCCCACGGCCAGCGCAGGCATCCGCAGCGCTTCGCGCGCTTCGTACGCAAACACCTCCTGCCGCGGGCAGCCGAGGCCGACGAATAGCACGCGAGCGCCGCTCTCGTTGACTTCTTGGACCATCTCCTGCCACTCGCCCGGCTCCAACTGGCGAAATTTGGAGGGGCGAATCCCAGCGATCTGCAACCGGGGGAACTTCTCTTGGAGCTTGCCGGCGAGCGTCTCCAGCAGCGTCTGGTCGCCGCCGAGCAGGAAGATCGGCAGGTCGTTGGCCGCGGCGGCTTCGCACGTTTGCAGCATGAGATTCGGACCGTAGACGCGATCCTCAAGTCCCGCGCGGTGCAGCAGGTTCAGCGCCCAACGCACCGGCTGTCCGTCGGGGCAGACCAGATCGAGCTGGTTGAGTCGGTAGCGATGCGCCGGGTCGAGCACGCCGGTCATCACGCCATGCACGGCCAGCGCCGACACGGTCAGCGACTGGTGTGCGCGGGCCGCGCCGACGATGCGGGCGACGGCGCCCTCGTAGTCGACGACGTTGATGCCGACGCCTAACACGTTTTTCTTGCCGAGGTCAATCATGTGGAGAGTGCTTGTCGTTTGGCGAGTCGGATGGCGCCGCGCCGGCGACTCGCCGAGTCGCACGCGATGCGATAGATTTCCAGGAGTCGTTCGTAGTTGCGCTGTGGCGTAAATCGAGATTCGTATTCGCGGCGGGCCGCGGTGCGCAGCGAGGCCAGCGCGGCGCCGTCGAGCGTTGCAGCCGTTGCGACCTTGGCGGCCAGATCGCGCGAGTCGCCGGCGCGAAAGTGCCAGCCCGTGCGACCGTCGTCGACCAACTCCTGCATCGCGCCCAACGCGGCGGCGATGACTGGCGTGCCGCCGGCAAACGCCTCGGCAATCGTGCGGCCGAACGTCTCGTACCACTCCGATGCGATTACCAAGGCTCGCGCACGGCCGATACGCTCCTGCACCTCGTCTGCTGGCACGTGGCCGAGCCAGGAGATGCGCGGGTCGGCATCGGCAGCCGCGGCGACCTCGGCGGCCAAGGGGCCATCGCCGATGATTTCCAGCGCCGGCAAATGCGGCGACTCGCGCCAAGCGCGGAGCAGCGTCGCGACGCCTTTTTCCGGCGAGAGCCGTCCGGCAAAGACAATGTGATCGCCGTCGCCGGGACCGACGCCCGGGTCGGGCGCCACGCCATTGTTTTTCACATGTACGCGATCGGCGGGAAACCCGCCGACGACGAAGCGACTGCGGGCGAACTCTGTGAGCGTGAAAAACGCGTCCACCTTGCGACGCCAGGTGCCGAGCAACCGGTGCGCCACCTGCATCGCAGCGACCGCGGCCGAGGCGGTCGTACTGTCGCGATAGCAGCCATGCCGCACGGCAGGCCAGGGTATGAGTCGGCCGATGCAATCTTCGCACGGCTTGCCGTCGCGCATCAGGTAGGCGCCGGCGCACAGCA
>JAGQOU010000557.1 GCA_020427145.1 Planctomycetales bacterium
TTGATATTCAAGACAGTCGCTCCCAATTCTGGGACAACCCGGTCGTCCGCGACCAATCCTGACGGTGCTAATCGCCGGCGACGCGTCATTTGGCCAGCACCGGGCCGATGAAGACAAACACAATGCCAAAGATGATCGCGCAGACGCCTGCGATGATTCTTACGACGCCCACGGTCACTGCCGTCCGACCTTCGTAGGTGTTGCTCCGCCCGAGCAGGGCGTTGACGCCGCGGCGGCGTCCCGATTCTTCCGCGGTACGGGTGCGGACGTTTTCGATCCCGGCAAAGATGAGGAGTAAGCCGACAACGCATGCCACGGCGCAGGTTCCCTATCGCGTCCAAATCGCGTCCGTCACCGCGAGCAATTGCCACTGGATCCGTGCAAGCATGGCGTGTTACCTATCTAATTGAATGAGGGCGTTGTCCCAGTGCATTCTAGCCTGCAACCGCCCTGGCGATCTACGCCGTCTGGGTCGTCTACGTAGTGCAAAAGCATCCAGCCAGCGGGACTCGCCGGAGTTGGGCCCGCATGCACTGCCGCCGATAGCAGCGTCGCGGCGGCCGGTCTGCGCGACTGAGTTTCCTCCACGCTTCTGGACGACAATTCGGGGCGGGCGTCGTGGCCGACGCCGCCAACTTTTGGCTGCTTTTTGCCGTCTGAGCATTGTTGCTTGGCGCCAGCGCCTCGCAAACCGCCCCGTTTATCGGCGCCGGCACGGCCCGCCGCGAAATGCGTCTTGTGACGCTTCCGACGATTCGGTATTTCTCTGCCGCCAAATTCGCCCGGCGGGGCGGTCTCAGTGCGCCTGCGCTGGGGCGCTGCGCCGCTTGTCTCGTATTGTTCCAACCGACGAATCTGCCCATGCTGCGGCCACTTTTACGGCACATCCGGCGACACGCGACCGATTTCACGCGCCTGCGGGCGTGGCTTGCGGCAGCGGCGTGCGTGGCGGTTATTGCGACCGTGCGCCCAGCGTGCGCGCAGGAGACGCTGCCGACTCCCCCGCTGGGGACCCCCGAAGTCGTTGCCCCGGGCGAGCCCGAGTTTTCCGACTCGGGCAGCAAGGAAATGGTCGCCGAGGTGCGCATCGTCGGCAACGAGACCGTTCCGACCGTGAAGGTCGAGGGACAGATTACCACACGCGCGGGGCGGGCGTTCGACCCGTCGGTCATCAACCGCGACGTCCGCCGGCTGGCCAATGTGGGCTGGTTCGTCGACGTGAAGGCCAAGACCGTCCACACGCCGCAGGGGCGGATCGTGGTGTTTGAAGTCGTCGAACGACCAACAATCCGCTACATCGAATACCTCGGCAACGAGCGGATCAGCGACAAAGGCCTTGCCAAGCAGACGCTGCTGAAGATCGGCGGCTCGGTTGATCCCCAGTCGGTGCTCGAAGGCCGCCGCAAACTCGAGGAACACTACCGCAGCAAAGGGTTCAACGACGTGCAGGTGACGGTGCTCGAGGGCAGCAAGCCCACCGACAAGGGCATCGTGTACCTGATCAACGAGGGCGAGCCGCAGAAGATCACCTCGATCAGGTTCGTCGGCAACGAATTCGTCAGTTCCAGTCGCTTGCGCAAAGCGGTCGTCAAGACGCGCAAACCGATTCTGTGGATGTGGAAGGGCTACGTCGATTACGACAAGATTCAAATCGACGTCGACCAGTTGACCGCGTATTACCGGGCGTTCGGGTTTTTTGACGCCCGGGTCGGTCGCAAGATCGACTTCGACGACAACGGTCGTTCCGCAACGCTCACCTTCGTGATCAACGAAGGCCCCCGCTACAACGTCCGCAACGTGCGGTTCATGGGGAACACGAAATTCGAGGCCGAGCCGCTCGCCGCGCAGGCCAAGGTGCAGGACGGGCAGCCGTTCGAACAGTCGAAAATGACGCAAACTGCCGACTGGCTGCAGGAACTTTATGGCAGCCGCGGCTACGTGTTCGCTGACATCAAGCCCGAGACGGTGTATCTGGACGATCCCGGGCAGGTCGATCTGATCTACCACATTGACGAAGGCAAGCAGTGGCGCGTCGGGCGAATCTTCGTTCACATCAACGGAGACAACCCGCATACGCGCATCCAGACGGCGCTCAACCGGTTGACGCTGCGCCCGGGCGACATCATGGACATTCGCGAACTGAAGGCGAGCGAACGCCGCCTGCAAGCGAGCAGCCTGTATCACGTGGACGCGGCAACCGGACAGCGGCCGAAAATCACGTACAAGATTCCCGAAGACTACGATCTGCAAATGGCGGCGGCGGAGGGCGAGTTGCGCGGCCAGAGCGTGGCCGCCCTAGACGCCCCACTGGAACCGTTCAAGCCGGTGCCGTTGTTGCCGCCACCGGGAGCGAGCCACCTGGAGAACTTTGCCGCGGGCCTGCCGCAGATCGCCGCCGACCGCGACGGAACCGACGTGCATGTCTACTGCGACGACTATGAACACTATTTGCGGTGGGTCGAGACGGAGGACCTAGCCGCGACGCCCGGCGCCGTGATGCCGGCCAGCTACGAAGTGCCGATTGTCGA
>JAGQOU010000038.1 GCA_020427145.1 Planctomycetales bacterium
GGAGCGGCGTTTCCAGCATGCGGATATCGAGGTCGGTCAGCCGCGGCTTCTCCTTAAATTCCTTTTGCGGGACGAACCGCTCCAGGCCCCTCACGATCATCGGCGCCAGCGGCAGAAACAGCAGCGTATTCGCCACGTTAAACACGGTGTGCGTGGCCGCGATGGCCGCGGTGGTGCCGGGATAGGTGGCGCTGCCGCCAATCAAGACCTCCTTGGTCACGTCGGCGTCAATCAGCCACTGGATGAATTCGATATATGGGAAGAAAATTGCCGTGATCCACGCGACGCCAATCATGTTGAAGATCACGTGAAAGTAGGCCGCCCGACGCGCGTTGGTCGCCGCTCCGAAGGAAGCCAGCAAGGCGGTGATGGTGGTCCCGATGTTCTCGCCGAGCACCAGCGCCGCCGCGGTCGGAAAGTTGATAACGCCCTGTGACGCGAGCGAGATGGTAATGCCCAGCGTGGCCGACGACGATTGCACGAGCGTTGTCAGCAGGCAGCCGACAAACGCACAGCGCAACACGCCAAAGTAGCTGTCGGCTTGAAATCTCTGAAACCACGTTTCAAACTCGGGCGTGTCCTTGATGATTGCGCAAGCGTCTTTCATCACCTCCAGCCCGAAGAAGACCATGCCGACGCCCATCAGCGCCAGCGCCCAGTAGCGGCGTCGCTCGTGTTTGGAAAACAGATAGAGCATCGCCGAGGAGCCCAACAGCGGCAGGCCGTATTTGCCGATCTTGAGCACGAGAATCCACCCGGTGATCGTCGTGCCGATGTTGGCGCCCATAATGACGCCGACCGCTTGCGCCAACGACATCACGCCGGAGTTGACGAACCCGACGACCATCACCGTCGTGATGGAACTCGACTGGACGATGCAGGTCACCAGCGTGCCGACCAAGGCGGCCATGTAGCGGTTGTTGGTCACGGCGCCGATCATGCGGCGCATACTTGCGCCGGCCACGGCCTGCATGCCGTCCGACATGGACTTCATGCCGAGCAAAAAGATTCCCAATCCGCCAATGATTTCGCAGAAGAGTTGAAAGAGAGACGCTAAATTCACTGAGAGGTCCGCGAACTAAGGTGGCCTGCGTATTAAGATTATGTTAAGAAATCATAAATGCTGGCGCCTCCCGCGCATACCGGGCGCCGGTTCGGCGCTCTCGAAAACGCCTCCCTGGCCTCTCCCCGACTTCACCTCCCCGTCACCGTCTTAAACCATGTCGACACGGACGTTCCAACCCGGCGACTGGGTGATTTATCGCCTGCAAAAGGTGAGCGCCAGCCCCGGTCCGCGCGCCCAGGATGTCGTTCCCGCCGCCCACGGCGAAGAATATAGCTACCTGGTCGACAAGTTCTGGGTGGTGGACGAGGTGCTGGGAGACGGAAAGCTCCGCCTGCGGACCCGGCGCGGCAAGACCCACGTCGTCGCCCCCACCGATCGCCGTCTTCGCCGCCCCCGCTGGTGGGAGAAATGGCTGCTGGCAGGTCGGTTTCAAGCGGTGGAGTCGGGCCCCGAGAACGACGCAAACGTTGCCAATTGAGCCCTTCGAGCGACTCCGGTTGTTGCTATCGGGCCGGTCCGTTATAGTCCCGGCCGTCAAAACAGGGTGGTTTGGCAGTCGTCGGCCGCCGCCAACTTGCTCCTCACTCCTCTACCCCCCCGGCGGCACGGATGCGGCTCGGCGTTTTTCTCCCGAATTGGATCGGCGACGTGGTCATGGCCACGCCCGCGCTGCGGTCGCTACGGCGACTCGCTGGTGATGATGGCGCACTGGTGGGAGTGATGCGACCTTATGTGTCCGAAGTCCTCGCCGGACAAGTCGCGATCGATCAGGTCGTGCTGTCTGGAAAGAACCGTCGCGACGCGAAGACCGGATCGCGGGCGGTCGTCGCCCAGCTGCGCGAGGCGCAACTCGACGGCATCGTCCTGCTCACCAACTCGCTGCGAACGGCTTGGCTAGCGTGGCGAAGCGGCGCGCCGGAGCGAATCGGTTTCGTTCGCGATTGGCGCGGGCCCCTGCTCACCACGAGGTTGTACGAGCCGCGCCGCCGCCGGCGCCTGGCGCCATTGCCGACCATCGACTCGTATCTTAACGTGGCCTACGCGGCGGGCGGTCCCTGGGAATCGCCGCGGTTGGAGTTGGCCACGACGCCCGCCGACGAAGCCGCCGCCGACGCGGTGTGGAACGAGCTCAACTTGCCCGGCGGCGAGCGAGTTGTTGTGTTCAATACCGGCGGCGCATTTGGCTCCGTCAAGAGTTGGCCGGCCGCGCATTTCGCGCAGCTAGCGCGGCGGGTTGTCGCCGACCACGATCTCCACGTACTGGTCAACTGCGGTCCTGCTGAGCGCGACGTGGCTCGCGAGATTGTTGAACTGTCCGCCGACCCGCGCGTGGCAAGCCTGGCGGATTTCGACGTGCCGCTGGGGCTCAGCAAGGCGGTCATCAAGCGCTCTCGGCTGCTGGTCACGACCGACAGCGGGCCGCGATTCTTCGGCATTGCATTCGGCAAACCGGTGGTCACGCTGTTTGGCCCCACTGGCCCCGCCCTGACTGCGACGCACACTCTGTTGGAGCAGTGCCTCACGTTGCAGCTGGACTGCCAGCCCTGTATGGCGCGAACCTGCCCGCTAGGACACCATCGTTGCATGCAAGACCTGGGCGTCGACAGAGTCGCCGCCGCGGTGCGACAGGCATTGGACGTCCCCGTATCGCATTCAGTTCTTCCCCGACAGGTCGCCTGAATATGGACAACGCCGCCCACAGCTTTCAAATCGTCGGCAGCGACAGCGACAGCGACGGCCGCTGCCCCGCGGCGGACCGCACTGAGCGGTTTGACGGCCGTCCCCGCCCAACGCACATTCCCATGCAGATTCACCAGGCGTGGGACACGCTGCCCCCGCCGCGTCGGTGGGCGCACACGATGGCCAGCGTGCGCCGCTGGCATCCTGACTGGCAGTACAAGCTGTGGAACCGCGACGAGTCGCTCGCGTATATCCGCGAGCGACACCCCGACCTCTACCCGTCGTTCGCCGCCTACAACCGCCAAATCATGCGCTGCGACGTGATGCGGTACGCGTTGATGTACGACCAGGGCGGCATGTACTGCGACCTCGATTACGAGTTCATCCGCCCCTACGACTACGGCGACGCGCAACTCGTGCTGGGCTATGAGATGGATCTCGCCTGGGGCGATCCGCTGGAGCAGGTGGCCAGTTACTTCTTCGCTTCGGCGCCCGGCCATCCCCTGTGGCGCGACATTCTCGATGAGTTGATCGCCCGCCCGCCCCACACCGAAACCTACCGCGAGGTCGTCAACGCCACCGGCCCGGGACTGCTGACCCGCGTCTTTACGGCCAACTGCCACAGGTACGAAGGGGCCGTCCTGGAACCCCGGCTCGTGTTCAGCCCCTACCGCATCCGCGGTTCTCGCGAGAAGGCCACCCTGCTCAACAACGGCCAAACCGTCGGCATCCACCACGCCAGCGGCAGCTGGAAAGAACGGTGGACGGCCACCTATTTCAAGGCCAAGCTGGCCAAGCGACGAACTGAGTAGCCTGTACGATCGTTACAATCGATCCCACCGTCGGGGCTACGACGACTTCGGTAATTGTCGTTTGCGAAAGTGTCCGCTTCACGAGCCTAGCCGCTCGTTCGAATCGTGCAACGCGTTGCAAACGTTCTGTCAAGGCGTGCCTCGTTCATTTTTGTGGACCCCCTGGACCCGCGCAGTTAGTATCAAGGAATCCGCCGGCTGTCAGATTGAGTTGGCAGATGTTGGCTCGCTTTCCTCGGCCCCGCAAATCAGAGTGTTTCCTATATGATGGTCCGTCCTGGCAAGTCGTCCACACCTATTCCGCCGATCGCATTGCGTGTCATAGCGGCTCTCGGAGTTCTCGCCTCTTTATGGATATCGCCGCGCACTTCATTCGGCACTGTTGTTCGCTTTCAGACAAACGTCGGGAATATTGACGTTCGTCTTTATGACGCTGCGACGCCGCTAAGCGTGGCCAATTTTCTTAACTACGTAACGACGGATCGCTACGACGGCACCTTTATTCATCGAGTCCCCCAAAAAATGCTCCCTGACCAAAGCACGGTTACGTCCGATTTCGTAGTGCAAGGCGGGGGCTTTCTGCTAAACAATTCGATTTTTGCCGCGGAAGGTATCGTGACCGACGATCCCGTGATGAATGAACCCGGCATCTCGAATCTGCGTGGCACCATCTCCTACGCAAAAGGCGCGGACCCCAATAGTGCGACCAGTCAGTGGTTCTTCAATATCAGTGACAACATCTTCCTTGATTCACCGGACAAAGGGGCTTTCACGGCGTTCGGTCGCGTAGTTCGGAACACGATGAATGTCGTTGACCTTATTAATGATCTACCCACAGTCAATGCATCTGCTGCAGAAACGCCACTAACCGCCGAGGACTTCGACGAAGTCCCCGTTCTCGACCTCGCACAAGTGATAAATCAGAACGATATTACAAGCGCCGATGCAGTGATGATCCTGAATATCTACGTGCGCAACACGCCGCCCGGAGACTACAATTTCAATGGCGTTGTGACTGCGCTCGATCTTCCGATTTGGGAAGCCGATTTTGGTTCCCATTTGAAGGCGGATGCCGACGGCAATGGCAATGGCGTCGTCGATGGCAAGGACTTCTTGCTCTGGCAGAGAAACTTCGACCCCAACTCCGGATTCCCGGTATCGACCGTCCCTGAGCCGCATTCAATCGGCCTCAGCGCTTTTGCGATTCTCTTGACGGCCGCACTCCGTCGCTGCTGGCGAGCGATTCAATTGAACGCTATTTGAGCTGACGGTCGTGCATCCCAGTCGGAATGGGATTCGACGCCGGCTCTTTGGATTGATATGCAATTCGTGGAGTGGTGGAGAAATTGGCAGCCATTCACGGATTATGTTGCAGCAGGTTGGGAATCGGTCGGGATTGTAGGAGGGCGAGCACGGATTCTTCCAGGACTCGAAGGCAGAGCGTCCTTGTTGGGCGCACGTTGCCAGGACGTCCCAGATGGTGTCGCACCAGCGGTGGAACGCATCGCCGCGGGGCCCTTGCATCAGCTTGCGGTTCTGTGCCGCGCGACGGTATCGCTGCTCCATCGCGTTGTTCGTTGGCGTGACGTCGACGAATTCCAGAACTGTGGAATATTCGGCGCTGTGAGCGCAAATTCGCTTTGCGACATCTAGGGCGTCGCTCCGCTGCGGCGGGCGGCTTCCAACACCGCGCGGCGGGCCCGATCGGCGACGCATTGCCAGTTCTCGGCCAACATCCTTTCACGCTGACACCAAGAGCAAAACAACTGCTTGATTGGGGCCAGCAGTCGTTCGCCCCATCGCTGCGTGACGGGTTCGGAGAGCGTCGCGCGATACTTCGCGTCGCGAATGAGATGCGTCCAAAAGAATTGCACCACGGCCAGCGTTTCGCCGAGGAACTTGCTTCGAGTGCGGCGGCAATCGCAGTGGACGACGCCGTAAAACGCCTCTCCCAAAAACTCAAAGAGCACTTCCGAATTGCAGACCGCGTCAATGCGATACCAGGTCAAGCCGTGCGGGCCAGGCGCATGAAAACCCCACGCCCACGGACTGCGAACGAACTCGGGATGGCCCGTCTCATCAACGTTTATCCGGCTCTGCCGCGGCAGCGCCGGCCGCCCCTGCTCGTAGGCCGGGGCCAACGCCGCGCTCGCATTTTTCGGACGATGTTCGCCAGTGTGCCTGTGCTGCACGGCAGTTTCAGCACGTCGCGAAAAATTCGCTGCAACAGCGCGTGCGACGTGTAGCTCGCGCCTTATTAGTAGGCCCGCGGGGCCGTCAGACGCGTGCCGACGAGGCTGCGTTGCACGACCTTGCTCGGCAGCGGCGCGGCCACGAACCGGCCGCTCTCGACGTTCCAGGACAACCGCGCGCGTTGTTTGACGTCGAACAGCTTGTCGCACGGGTCCGGTTCTTGCACCGCGCGAAACGCGTCGCGCATGGACTGCGACCACTCGCAGATCCAGACGCGGTAAACATGTGCGCCGGAAACGGCGGTCGGACCCGCCGCGGATGGTCCGGCTGTCGGCCGACGCGACCGCCCCGGCTTCCCGCTCGAAGCCGGCAGCAGCCTCGACAACGTGGAAGAACCCTCTTGCGGGCCGCGACCAATTGTCCACCCAATTCGGCGATCTAGCCCAGCACCACCGCCAACTGGCGCTCCAACTCCGCCAGCCGAAGCTCCAGACGCTCGCAATTCCGACACCTTATTGGACGCGTCCCAATCCCCGACAAACTAACCCGTCAACGCCAAATTCAGTTCCGGAATCCGTGAACGGCTACCAGAGAAAATGCATGAGCAATTGAAGCTGCGCAGAGGAATAGACAACATCTCGGCTCTCCACCCAAACACCGAATCGCACGCAGCGCAGGGGCCCGCCGGCAACATTAAATCTGCCGGCCGTCCTGGCAGCGAATGAGTGTACCCAGGAAGGATTTTAGCGGGTTGCGTACCGGCCTGCTGGTGGCGATAATGCCGCAATCCGTTACAGAGTAACAACTTGCCGGAGTGGCGGAATTGGCAGACGCGCTGGATTCAAAATCCAGTGACCGCAAGGTCGTGGGGGTTCAAGTCCCCCCTCCGGTACTCTTATCTGACAAGGACTTACGTCAATCGACGCCAAGTCCGCCCCCCTGCGAATCTTGGAACAGGGGGCGTTTTGGGGGCGCTGTGGGGTTCACAGGGTGGTCGTATTGCTGTTCTCGCTGGGTTGAGGCCCTTAGGCTCAACTCCCAGGAGAACCCAAGATGGCCTGGCTCGAACGAACCGCGACCGGACTATTTCACGTCGGCTTCCGCTACGGCGGATTGAAGTACAAAAAGTCTCTTCGGACCAGCGATTAGCGTACGGCAGACGCTCGCGCCCATCGAGTGAACGAGAACCTTCGGTTGGTGGAGAGCGGGCGATTGACGCCGCCTGATGACGCCGATATTGGCGCGTTCCTCCTCTCGGATGGAAAGCTGAATGCGGCCACGCCGACGACGCCGCGGCGCAAGCTCCGCACGCTCGGCCAGCTCTCGACCGCCTTCGTGGCGTCGATTCCGCCAGGGGCGTTGGAAACGAGCACGATCCAAGGAATGCAGACGCACCTCAGACATCTGCGTCGCGTCTTGGGGGCCTCCTTTGCGTTGCCGGAGGCAGGCCTGGAAGACGTTCAGGGGTACGTCGACCAACGCAGCCAAGACAAGGGCGTCCGGGGCAGGAGTCTCAGCTCGGCGACCATCAAGAAGGAGCTCACCACGTTGCGAACGCTCTGGAACTGGGCCCAAGACGCAGGTCACCTGACGGGACGGCTGCCGCTCAAGGGGCTGCGTTATCCCAAGCGGACGGAAAAGCCGCCGTTTCAAACGCTCGGTGAGATCGAACGTCGCCAGGCGCGAGGCGTCCTGACGGAGGACGAAGTGAACGACATCTGGTCGGCCCTGTTTCTGACGGCCGCGGAAGTTTCTGAACTGCTCGCGCATGTTCGTCAGACGGCGCAACGCGAGTTCCTTTACCCGATGTTCGTTTTCGCCGCCCACACGGGAGCGCGACGCAGCGAAATCTTGCGGTCCGAGTGGGACGACGTGGATTTCGCGCTCGGCAACGTCACGATCCGCGAGAAGAAACGCGTCCGCGGCGTCTTGACGACAAGGTCGGTGCCGATGTCGCCGTTGCTGAGGCGGGTGCTCCGCGACTACCTGCCGGCTCACCCCGGCGGCCGCTACACGTTCGCGATTCCGCCCGGATTGCCGCGATCCAAGAGCAAAGCCGGCGCACCCACGCGTTTGACGGTCGATCAAGCGCACGATCACTTCAAGCGGGCGGTGGCCGGAACCAAATGGTCGAAGGCGCGCGGCTGGCACGTCTTCCGGCATTCGTTCTGCTCAAACTGCGCGGCCGCGGGGATCGATCAGCGCGTCATCAACGGCTGGGTCGGACATCAATCCGAAGAGATGGTCAAACGCTATCGGCATTTGATTCCGGATCAGCAACAGCAAGCGATCGCAGCGGTCTTCTCTTGTTGACGGCCGCTGCCGTCGAATTGCCTGAATATTTCGAGCGGGTCTCGCCGTCGTTGAACGGGACTTGCCGTCAATCGCCGCAGTTTTCGTTGAGACAAACTCCGTCCCAGAGACTTCTCGAATCCTACCGCCCGACATGGTGCGGGGTTCTCAATCCCCGCCCGCGCTGCCTGTCCTCCTCGGAGGATGGAAATGCCCTGCGTGGGGCCTGTGCTGTTGAATTCGATGGTTGTGGATCACCGGGGCGGCTTGGCGGCAGGCGAGTCGAATCTGACAATCCCGCGCTGTACCGAAACTGCCCGCCGCGCAGGCGCACGCAGAGTCGAGCGAGCCGCCATCGCCCAGAGGATTCCCGTGGCAAAGAGGCTCGGGCACAAGAGTGCCGTCAAAGTGAGGCGCCGTCGATGTTCGCGCCCGCACCTCGCCTAGCTAACGAATGGGGATCGGGACAGTGGCGATGCCTCTTGCGACGTTCTGGATCGCTCCGTCACGGGTCAAGCGGAGCCATCCTGTCAGCCGCCGATCCGCGATTCGTGGGCCCTGAATCGTTTCGATCGAATGCCCGGACGGCTTCGGCTACCGCTCACCTCCCAAGAAACGCAATTGTTGCCGTCGAATTCAGTATCGGCTATGGTGCGTAACGATTAGCCTGGAGATCGTCCGCGGCCAAGATCGACCGATGCGTCGCGCGGACTCGGCCGCGGGGGTCGTTTGCCAAACGGCACATGACGTCGAGTTGAACGTTGCTTCCTTGCGTAGAGAACGACAATGCACGACCGCCTAGATCGATTGATGGTCGCCTTGAAGTTTGCCGTGCTGACACTGGCGGGGGCGGTCGCGTGGAGCACCGGGAGCCATCCCTCAGCGGCCAGTCCCTTCTCGGTGGAATTTCAAGTTGACGGCGCTGCGTCGAGTCTTGAACTGACAAGCACCTTAATTGGTTTCAGCGAGACAACGAGTCGCCTGCTCGGGGGCAGCCTCACTGCGATTGCCGATTTTGGCGAGGGCGGCATGGCTGGTTCGACGGTGCAGCTGTCATTCTCCGGCGGCGACATCTCAACGGCGACCGATTTCGAATTTGATCTGACATTCAACGCCGTCGCGATCAGCAGCCCTTTGGCGGAGGTCGTGACGGATCCTCCCTCGGCGACCGGCGCGCGACAAAGCGGCCCCGACGTCGTTTACGAGTTCGACGCTGCCGAATTCGCGTACTGGATGAATCGAGGCGTTCTCATGTCGGGGGGGATTGCTTCGGCGTCGATCGATCTCAGCGACGAGCCGATTGGCGGCAGGCCGTCATCGTCGCTGGCAAGTCTCTCACTCGAAGAGACGGCATCGGCGGGACCTCTGACGTCGTTTGACGCCGTGTTGTCGTTGCCGCTGGAAGTCTCCACCGTCATTGATCTGGGGGGGAATGAAATCACGATTGTCGGCAGTGGGAATCTTCGGGCGCTCGCCACGTTCTCGATTCCGGTACCGACGATTTCTGCAGATTTCGACGAGGACCTCGACGTTGATGGCGATGACCTGACGAAATGGGAAATGGGGTTTGGCATGTCGCCGGCCGCGCACATCGATGGCGACGCTGACGGGAATAGTCGCGTAGACGGGGCGGATTTTCTTCTCTGGCAACGAGACTTTGGTCTTGCGCCCCCGCTCGCTGCAACCGGATTCGTGCCGGAACCGAGCGGTATCCGGATCGTCCTCGTCGTGGTCCTGCTGCTGGGACGACACGGCGCGATGAACAAGAGACGGCGTTCCGAGTTGCCCGTTCACGCATAAAAAGGCCTCCGGCCGCGGGGCAGGTGCGGCCGAAGGCAAATCGTTCATCTCTCGGCGCCGAGGGATCGGGAGAGTGCGGTCTCAAGGTTGGTCGAGATCGTTGCGCGGCGTTCCCCTCATGGCGAGGACTTGGCGACCATTGGAGTGAGTCAACCACCAGAGTTCCGTCTGAAGCGAGTGGGGCGATAGCGCGATCGTGTCACCAGCCGACGTAGTGCTGCGGAGCGTTGGAGGGGGTTCCATGCGGATCAAGCGCGATGGCGGTCGTAAAGTCCCAGTCGGCCGGATCGAGGAAGGCTGCAAATCCCCATGTGCCGTCGGCCTTGACGGCCGCCTTCGCCTGAATCGCTCCAAACAGGTAAACATACATTCCCTCGACGACATCGTCGGCGTCCGACACGGAGCCGCCAAGGAACCAGAAACCGCCCGAGTAGTCATCCACTGCGAATGTGAGGACCGGCGGTTGATCCACATAGTTCACGTCCGCCCAGAAGGACTGCGTCGTTTGCCTTCCGCCTGAATCGGTCGCCGTGACCGTAAACTCAGCGCGTCCGGACGCCCCTTCGGCGGCGCTGAGGGTCAGGTTGCCCGTGTTGGGATCGAACGAGACTGCGTCGAACAGAGCCGAGTTCGAGTTGGAGACGGTGAACTGCAAGTTCGCGTCGGAGTCCTCGACGTCCGAGAACGCGGCATACAACGAGACGTTGACGTTCGCGGCGGGGTCAAAGAGCTTTTTCGTCGCAATGCCTTTGACGGACGGGGCGTCATTCGTTTCGCCCAGGGGCGCAGACGTTTCGACCTCTTGCCCGTAGGACGTCCAGACGTCGGCGAAATCGACGTCGTCGATCACGCCGTCGCCCTCGAGATCGCGAAACAAGTCGTAGTCGGGATCGTTAAGCGAAGTACCGTCAAGCAGAAACGTTTCATACAAATCGCTCCAGACGACGCCTTCGTCGTGATCTCCATCGCCTGTTAGAACTCGAAACTGAAACTCAAAGTCCCCCCCGGCGAGGCCGTCGCCCGACGCGAACGTGCTGACGCCGTCGATCCATTCCCCGTCAAGCGCGACGCCCGTCCATTGAGCCGTGACTCTGCCGACGCCGTCTCCGTCGAGGTCGATTTGGTAGGCGTCGGAAGTCAGCGGCGCGCTCAATGTCCAAGTCGCCACGAACGCCTGCGGGTCGTACATGAAGCCGCTGAAGGCGAGGTTGGCGAGCGAAGAGCTGCTCAGGGACAGGTCATTGCTCTGAATCGCGACGTCTTCGCTAAACGTGATTGAGATCTGATCGATGTTCACCCATGCGAGCGGAGCCAGTTGCTGGGCGCTGCCCGTCGGGATGCGGAACCCGTAGTCTCCTAACCACTCGCTTTGCAAACGAGCGACGTAGCCGCTCGACCATGCGGTGCTGCCCACATGAACGTCGCTGACGGTGAGCGGAGCTGCCGCGAGAAGCCTTCGTGATTCAAGCGATTCGAATGTAAGGCGTGGGGAATAGTTTCCGACGCGGCGTGGAAGCAGAGGCCATTTTGACGTGCGGCAAGAGTTTGGCAGCATTGCGGTGTCCTCGCTGATCAGAAATCAGCAGCCGAGCACCTGGATGAAGGCGGAGATCGCGACAGGCTCAAACTCGCGCTGCTGCTATCCCCATTGAAATCAGCGGACGGGCTGCGCGTGAAAAACCCAAAAAAGAGGAGAAAAAGTCCGCATTTCCGAGGGTTGCCGATTGCCTCCGATGGGGCCGAGAGGCAAACCGCTCGCCGCGCGCGGGCAAGCGAGACTTGACGCGACTACCGCGAAGCGGACGAGAGCCGAACAAGGCTCTGCGCCCCAAGCCTACGGCAGCCGTCGTTCAACCGAAATCAGGCGCTCGGGTCCGCCTGCGACGGTCGAGACGTCGTTGCGACGGGCCGCCGCGACGAGTTCCGCGAAACGAGGATGACTGACCAAGTGCTTCCACGCCGGAGAGTCCAGCAAGTCATCCGCCGAGGGCCGGCCCCCCAACGCAATCGCACTGTGGAGCGCGTCAATCGCACGATCCGAGTAATCCGGATCCGATTTGGCAACCGTCGCCCAAGCCAACGCCACCGTAGCGGCCTGTCGCGGCGTGTGGGGAGCCATCGGCTCAATACGGCCGCAGAGATTCAGGACGCGCGACATCGCAACGTCGTCTTCGGGCTGCCACTCCATGATTTGGAGTTGTAGACGGTTGACGAGAATGATCTTCGAGTCCGGCGCTATGGAGAGAGCCGCGTCGAGCAGCTCGCGCGACTCGGCAAGTTCATCTCGACGGCTAGCGGCCGTCTGCCCCAGTTGCAACGCCAGCCCCAAGTTGTTCAAAACAGCCGGTCGCTCGTCGCCCGCCTGCATCGCCAGCCGGTAGCAGGGGACTGCCACGGTGTGGTTGCCAAGCAACTGATAGCTGTAGCCGAGATCGGCGTGGACGCTGAAAGGCAACTCGGCTTTAGTCAACTCCGCAAAGACGTCGCACGCATCGGTGACGCGTCCCGCGTCGATCAACGTCCAGCCGAGTTGATAACGCGCCGGCCAGAATTCGGGTCGAACCGCGATCGCCTCGCGCAGCAGCTGGATCGACTGGTCGCTCTCTCCCCGCTGCCGTGCTTCCACGGCGCTGGTCGTCAGCCGCAGATGTCGCGGCGGGAGCTGATAGAAGTAGAAACCGACCGTGAACGCTGCAGCCAGCGTCGCGAAGCTCAAGGCGGCAAAGACGCGTCGATGACGTCGCGCGGTCCGCGCGACGCGGCCCCGTCGGCCTTGGAGACGATGAAACGCCCGCAGCAGGTCCGTTGCCGATTGAGGTCGCTGTTCGGGGTCGAAACGGAGACACTGGCTGATGAGTTTGGCGATTTGCACGTCGACGCAGGCTGCCGGGAGCAACGTTTCCGGCCGTCTGGCCCGCAGGCGAACGAGCATCTCTCGGGCGAGCGCGGTCTCGTCCGTCGCGTCGGACGAAACGTCAATCGGCGGACGGCCGGTCGCTAACTCGAACAAGCAGGCACCGAGCGAATAGAGGTCGCTGCGCGCGTCGTAAGCGCTCGGATCTCGTCGGCTGGCGTCGCTCGCCAGCGCTCGCAGCTGCTCCGGCGGCATATAGGGCAACGTTCCGCCGCGCGGGGCCGAGTCGTGCAACGCGTCGCCGGACAGGTTGAAATCCAGCAGCACGGGGGCGCCGCCCGGTGTGAGCAGGACGTTGCTCGGCTTCAGATCGCCGTGCAGGACCCCTTTCGCATGAGCGTATTGGAGAGCAGACGCCAACGCCTTGCCGACGTACAGGACGGCGTCGCTGAAACTGCGATGCGGCGTTTCGTAGGCCGGGTCCGAATCGGAGACGAGATCGGAGGGACGCGTCCACAACGAACCAGCTGATCGCAGCATGGCGCCGTCCCACGGACGGGGCGATTCGGCGAGCAATGCGATCAAGTCCTGCAGCGTGCTCCGACCGAGAAACGGCATGCAGATCACGCATTCCCCGGGGCCGCTGTCTGCGAGGATGGAGTAGATTGGCACGATATGCGGATGATGTAGGCGGCTGAGCGTTTTCGCTTCCTGGAGCGAGGAGCGGCCCACCTTGAGCACCATCTGCCGGCCGTCGAGCTGGCAATCGTCGCACAGGTACACGCGGGCGAACGATCCGGCCCCGAGCCGCTCGATGACGCGGAACGGGCCGATTTCGTCGCCATTCGCCGGCCACGAAGTTTGCGGCCGGCCGCTGGCGGCCAAGAAGTCTTCGACTTCGATTTGCCGCAGCACGGAACTCTCCAGGGCCGACCCGTAACCTCGGTACCGCGCGGCAATTTCGCTGTAGGAAACGGGGAGCCCTTGCCGCTGCTGTTCGAAGTAGGTCTCAACGGCTTCGTCGATCAACGCCGAGCGATCCACCGCCCCCGACGGCGGCGCCGGGCTAGACTCGACGACGGTCGAGTCGTCGTCGCCGGAAATCGTCAGCGGGTCACCCTTCATGCGACAAAGGTCTCCATCAGCCTCTGCACGTCGCGACGAACTGTCGCGGGACTAATGCCAAGCTGCGTCGCGATCGTCTCGTCGGGAACGCATTGTAACCGGAGATCGATGATCTCCGCGGTCCGCGGTCCGCATTTGGCGACGGAGTCGCGCCATTTCTCGCGCATCTGAGCAATCGCGTCCGGCGCGTCGGCTGTCGGATCACGGCGAGGTTCGCCGGCGCCTGCAGCTTCGTCGCCGGCGCCGGAGACCGGCCGTTCCAGGGGCACTTCGCGCCGCATGTCTCGGCGTTTGACCCGCCGGTAATGCGTGTTGGCCTCCTTGACCTTGTTCTGAGCCATCCGGCAGACGTAGGCGACGAAGTCGTTCGGCGATTGCAGCCCGGCAAGTGGTTGGTCCTTGAGGAGCAAGGATTTCCAAACCGACTGCACGATGTCGACCGAGTCGAATTTTCGCCGCAAGTCGTCCGACAGCGTCCTGCGGACCGCCCGCTGAATGTTCGTCGAGTACTTCTCGATCGCCTCCCAAACGGCGTCTTGCGAACCCGCCGCAATACGGATCATCAAATCTTCGAAGGTCGAGTTTGACTGATCGCCCACCGACTTCAACTCCGCATTTCGGGGACCCGAACGAGTTTCCTTGAGATTTCCGCGAAAATCCCTGCGCGAAACCGCGCCGGAATTCAATCAACCTATCAGGGGGGGCGGTCTCGGGCGAGCGGCGAAACGAAACGCTCTCTCTGGATAGCTGCAACTCGCTTCTCACCAAGGGTTTGCGACGTGATTACGACTCCCACACAACGGTTCGGCCGAACGATGCCCATTCGAATTGCGCTTGTATTTCGCCGCCGCCTCGACCTTGCAGCGCTGACGAGCCTGTTGCGCGCCGACAACGGAATGGAGGTTGTGGCGTCAATCGCCGCGCCGGAGGGGGCTGACGATCTCGGCCTCGACGCGGACTGCGACATCGTGATTTTGGAGCCGTTGCAGTCTGCGGCGACGACCGTGACGCTGGCAAAACGCATGATTCGCCTGGGGCGAGCGAAGGGGGCGATTGTGCTCGATCGCGACTTTTCCGTCTCTCGCGCTCGAATTTGCCTGCAGGCGCACGGCGTTTGCTATTTGACGAGGAGACTAGCGGCCGCGGACCTCATCGAAGCGGCCCGACAACTCCTCTCCGGGCGCCTCGTGATGGAGGTCGAGGGGCGCGTCGAGGTGCTCTTTTCCGCAACCGACGCTCAACGCAGACTGCGACGGTGCGATGCGACGGGCGTGTTGCAACTCAGCGAACGCGAACTTCAGGTCATGAAACTCCTGTCAGAGGGAATGACGATCGAGCAGGCGGGGAAGGTCCTGGGGATCGCTGAGAGTACTGTGGACAATCATCGCACGAGACTCAAAGCAAAGCTCAAGGTGCGGCGAACGATTGATCTGGCGCACATTGCGCTGCGCGAGGGAATTGCTTCGGAATGGGTCAGGCCTGCCGAAGCGAAGCCCCCAGCAGATCAATCGCCAGCGTAGAACGCAATTCGCGGACGACTTGGCGGCGCGGGCGCGGATATCAGTGAAGGCGGGAGCGCGAGTGGACGGGCGTCGTCTCTGCTGCGAGTTGCGTCATGGAGCAGGAGCGTCGGCGTCCGCAATATGGCCCGCTCGAAAGTGGATCTCCGGATCAACGGCAAAGTCGGTCCACCGGACGGACGCGTCGCAGCGGGACATGTTGAGCCCGCCCGGATGAGCGCTGCCGAATCTGAGCTGATCGAAGGTCAATTGTTCAGAATGGGCATCCGAAAGCGGGGGAAGTTCGATCGCGGCAAAGCGGTGATTGTCGACGCAATAGCCGCTGAAGAGCGACTCCTTGTCGCCGAGCGACTCGCCCGTCTCATAGTGGGCGGTGAAGACGTACTTTTCGCCGACAAGATACGTGTTCGACGCGCCGTCAGCGATCTGGCGCAGGCTGACGGCGATGCGCAGATGAGAGACGCCGGTCAGAGCGAATTTGTCGATAGGATTGCCGAGCGAGACCTCTGGGCAACTGAATTGGCCGTCGTCGCCGCTTGGCAAGTCGGGCGGCCCAGGACAACTGAACCGCGCCGTTGCACCGCTGTTGACTGCGTAGTCGCCGCGCACGACGGAACTTTGATCGGTCGGGGCGAGCGGGCGCAACGGATGCGCATACTTGCTGAAAATCGGCCAGGCGGCGCAGCGACGGCGAGTCGGACAATTCCATAAGCACTGCGGGGCGGTCAGCAAAGCGTCGTAGTCGCTAGGTGACTGGCCGGTTGCCGATTGGTGCAGGGCGGACTGTTCGACAAAGGGCAAGAGGCTGTAGGCCCAGCCGCCCGGCTGCCGCGGTCCCGATCCGCGCCCCGCCATCGGCAGCCAATAATGCCCCCATCCGCCCGACGGGAATTGTTGGAAATTGTCATGATGGGCAAGCATTGCGACGGAGAGTTGCCGGAGATTGTTTTGGCAGGCGGTTCGCCGTGACGCCTCCCGCGCCTGTTGGATCGCGGGTAGGAGCAAGGCGGCGAGTATGCCAATGACAGCGATCACGGCCAGGAGCTCGATCAAGGAGAAGGCGGCGCGGCATCGCGCAGCGGACCGGGGAACTTTGTTGGCGAGTAATTCCGCCATGGAATGACCTGGCGCCGCGGGAGTTCAATAATTCAGTTGATTACGAGAGTCTACCATGAATTGGGAGATTTGCTTTATGGGGGTTCGGGAACCAGTCCTCTAATGCTACTCACAGGGATACGACAATAAACACGCCAGTAGCGGAGAGAGGGACTTATAGAAGAGCGGCGGGTAGATCACCAAGTGTCTCCGCAGCTAACCATCGCGAAAGTCAGGTCATATCCTTGTCGCGGCTGCACTCCGGCTGCAGTGTCGCGCAGTCCGAAAAACACCCCAAGGAGAGTCAAGCGGCGTCGTTTCGCACCACATTTTGAGGCAATGATTGCAGCTTCGCGGCGAGGCGTGTTAGGCTCGCCAGATGAGCGTCACGGAACCCTTCAATTCCTGCCTTCTCTGTGCGGGACTGCTCTCGGCCAGGGATGCGCGGTATCGCATTCGTCAGGCGGTCCAACGTTTGACGGCCGAGGGGTGCGAACAGGCGGCCAAACCGACGGACGATTGGCTCTGTGCCCGCTGTTCGTTGCAATTCGATCTCACGCAGATTGAGCAATTCCTTCCCCGCGCGAGTTTCGGTCGACTGAAATGCGGCCGCTGTCAAGCGGAGATTCGGGTGGGCGAAGAGTTCATGACGCTCTCGATCAGCCGTCACGCGTTGGATTCGCAGGCGGAGCCGATGTTCACGGCCGATGCGTGCCAACGTTGCCGGCAACTGTATGCCGAACTCGGAATGCAGCTCACCCCGAATCGAGCGATGGTCCTTCGCTGTCACTTCTGCGGCCGCGATCGCCCCGCGGCCGACATTGTGGAAATTGAGGCCCCTGGCGACCGCGTACCTCGGGATCCTTACGGCCTACTGCAGCCAGGGAAGGCGTTTTGCTGCCAAGAATGCTTGCACCACTGAGGAAACCTGACGCACGATGCGGCGGCGGTCTACCGGTCGGGGCGCCGATACCGCGGCCGGCCGTCATCCAGCAGCATGATGCGCATCGCACAACCCGCCTAGCGGCACTATGGTCGCAGTTTCGACGACGAAGGCCGCCACTCGTGATAATTGGCGACAAGGCGGTCGAGCAGGGCATCGAGCTCCGGATGCGCGAGCAGCCAGTCGATCTGGTCTTGAGTGAGGTTGGTGCGGTCAAACATGAGGCGTCTCCTTCAGCTGGTGGTCGGATGCTAAGAAAACCTCTCACGAAGCCGCCCGCTATTCGGCCGGGGCCTTATTGACGGGCCATCCGACCAGAGGCCGAATGTGAGACGGAGTTCTTAGGTCCGGCTGGACCATATCGTCCAGCATTCTCAGACTGCCACACTTTCTTGCATCGTCGCAACCAAAATCATCAAGACGGCTGACGTGCCTGGCGCCGCGTGCCCTGTTCAGTTGACCGAGCGCCAGCGATCAATCAGACTCCACGCCCCGCCGTGGGCTGGCTTCGTTGGTTTCGGAGGATCGGCTCTCACCACGCACTGGAGCCGAGCTGGGGAAATCGAATGACGCCAAGCCGACGTCACGCCCCGCCGCGTTGATCCCCACGCTTCGCAGAGGACTTTGCTGGCGAGGGGCGAGGCTCTCGAATTCCTCAGATTTCACTGCCTGTCCATTACTTCACGGCAATCCTCTCCGCGGCAGTGTAGACGGGCTCCAGAAAAACTTGACTCTGTACGGCAAAATGCCGTATAGTTGAGTTAGGAGAAAGGAGCGAACCATGCTCGACGAAAAGAAAACTGCCCGGCTGGAAGCACGTCTGCCAGAGGAAATCCATGCCTTGCTGAAGGAGGCGGCTGATCTGCAGGGACGCAGTTTGAGCGATTTCGTGGTCGCCTCGGCCCGGGAGGCGGCCGAAGAAGCGATCGCGCGCAGCAACGAGATTCGGCTCACGCAGACGGAACAAAAACGGTTCGCCGAGGCCCTCGTCAATCCGCCGCCGGTGGCGCCTGCACTGCGCAAGGCGATGAAGAATCGCGAGCGCCTGCTGGATCTCTCATGAGCCAAGGACCGTTTCGGCTCGAACTGCTGGCCAGGCAGGACCGGTCCGCCTTCGACTGCGGCGCGCCGGAGCTCAACGCCTACTTTCACCAGCGGGTCAATCAGGACGTCAAGCGGCACTACGCCGCTTGCTTCGTCGCAATCCACAAGGATGACAACGGCATCGCCGGTTACTACACGCTCTCGATGAGCAGCGTGCAACTTCCAGACCTACCGGATGCCGTTGCGAAGAAGCTGCCGCGCTATCCGCAGGTCCCGGTCGCCCGCCTGGGACGGCTGGCTGTCGACCTCCGCTACCAAGGCCAACAGCTCGGCGGCGCCTTGCTCGCCGACGCCGTCTATCGGACCGCCCGGTCAGAGATTGCGGCCTATGCGATCGTCGTGGACGCCAAGGACAGCCAGGCGACCGCGTTCTACGAGCATTTTGGCTTCGTGAAACTGGCGCGGAGTCCCCGCACGCTCTTCTTGCCGCTCAGTGCGGCGATCAAGAAGCTCGGCAATAAGTAGGTCTTCACAATCCCTTGGGGTCGAATGGGCTGAAGCCGCCCTCCTCCAAGTGTTTCAGGCGACATTTTCCCGAATCTTTATTATCGCTTCAACGACGGTCGACACCGTCTTCATCTTCAGCGATGTCTATCGCCTGCAATCGCTTCACTTCCAGATACCACTCCACGTTGTAGCAAGCCGCCTCGACCTCATTGCCGGGAGCGCTCGCTCTCATGAGCATCGGTCTGTCAGACTCTGCGGCGGCTTGTTCCTGCAGGAGTTGTGTGAACTCAAGCAGCGCTTGCTGATGCTCATTGAGCGGTAAGGCTTCGTCGGTCGGTGCCGCCGCCAGAGCTCGCTTCTCAACGTCGGGGATAGGCGCCGCGGGCAGCGCGTCCAGCCGTGGCGCCTCTGATCGGCGAATGGCAGCCCCGATGGAATTGGCGCCAGCGACTCGCGCCGTCAGCGGGGCGAGATCCCACTTTTCGATCAGGTACTTCAGGACACTCGTATGGTCGAAGTGGGTTGATTCGACGCGTTGATCGACCCACGGCGACGCAAGAATCGCCGGCACGCGCACGCCCAGTCGATCAAACGTCCACTCCTCGCGGAAAGCGTCAGGCGGGACGGCCGTTGGCGGCGAGACATGGTCGTAAAAGCCGCCGTGCTCGTCGTAGAGGACGACCAGCAGAGTCGATCGCCATAGCTCGGCATTCCTGCGCAATGAGTTGTAGACCGTGGCCAGCAACTGCTGCGCGGGAATGGTCGAGTGCGGCGGATGATCGTCGTTTTGCGGCTGGCCAAAAGGGATATGAAAATACCTCGGCTCAATGAATACGAAGTTCGGAAAATCCTCTGTCGGCCCGGCGGCGTCCTCCGCGAAACGCTCGAATCGATAGTAGCGCCACGCATTTCGGGGCCGTCGTTGATGGCTCAGAACGAGCGACTGCGGAACGTCTCCGTAGTAAACGCGCCAGCTCTTCCCCCGCTCACTGAGGCGATCGTAGATCGTGTCCTGGTCGTAGCCGAGGTAGAGGCCCGGGTGAGAAGCGATTCCGCTGGGCATATGAACGCGGCCCTTCGAGGTTCCGCTATGGACGAAGAATCGATTGGTCCAAGTCGGGCCCGGCACGGACGAATACCAGTGATCGCAAATCGTGAACTCGCTAGCCAGAGCGTGAAGCGCTGGGAGGTCCCCCATTCCGAAATAGTCCATGACCTTTTGGCGTTGGTCGGGACTCGTCTCCGGATACTCCCGCTCATACTCGGAGACGAAGCCTTGGTTATCACCCCGGAGATGATTGAGGATGTTTTCCAGTTCGTGTCTTGGGTCCGGGTCGACGATTGGCTCGTCAGAGTGTCGTTGGCGATACTCGCGCCCATTCGAGTCCCTATTGCTGCGAGGCCGCGCCGGATCGACGCCGGCTAGACTCGGGTAGACGTCTTGGAAGCAGCCCAGCATTTGGTCAAACGAGTGATTCTCAAACATCAGAACGACGACGTGCTCGATCGGATCTTTGATCCGGTGGGCTCTGCGCCGAAACAGCGATTTCAGTCGTTCCCAGGCCACGCCGCCCCCAGATAACTCGTGCAAGCGTATTGTGCGCTGGGTCGAACATAACCGCGCGGTCCTGTCGCGTACAGCTGGCAGTGGCGCTTTCAGCCGTGCTCGGCGGCCGGGGTCGCCCCGCGACCATCATCAATGAAGAGAAAACGCCAATCTCGGCAACCGTGGGATGGTATGACCCGCGATCGTCACGAATAGCTGGCTCGATAGGTGATTACGGCTAGGGGCCTCGAAAGGTCATTTGCTTACCCCCCCCCCCCGACAGGGGGGAGTCGGGGTGGTGACGAGGAGGCGGCTGATTTTTGAGGCGCCGCGCAAGGCGACTTTGACAATGTCGCTCACGAGACGTCTTCGCTCTCTGTTCGTTGATCGTCCAAAAACTGTTTGCTGCCCACGCGACTCGTGCTACAGAATGGATTCAGCGACTCGGACTGCGACAGTTGTCAATGCTTCTGGTCTGGCGAACCAATTGCAAGGAGGCGCAACTCTGAAAGAAGACTCCGTTCTCGACCTGGGCATTATCATCACCTGCGTCTTGCCCGGGTGCATTGTGCTGTGGGGAATCGGACAGCTGTTTCCGCCGCTTGCGGACGCCTGGATCAGCGTCAACTCGTTGCGCTCCGCGACGGTCGGAAGTTTCTTCTATATCATCCTGGCGTCGATCGGGGCCGGCATGACGATCGGTTGCGCTCGCTGGCTCGTGATCGACACGCTCCACCATTGGACCGGATTGCGTCCGCCCCGTTGGGATTTTGCGAAACTGGCGGAGCGAACCGAAGCGTTCCACCTCCTGATCGAGATCCACTACAAGTACTACCTGTTTTACGCAAATTCACTCACAGCGGCCCTGTTCGCGTACGTCGCTTGGCGCAGCCGGCATTCTCTCAGCGCTGAACCGATCGGCTGGGCGGACGCGGGCTCCCTGGCGATCTGCCTGATGTTCGCAGCCGGTTCCAGGGACACGCTGAGGCGTTACTATCGCCGAGCCGGCGAACTACTGCGCCAAGAAGAAACGCCGCCGCGCATCATCGCCCTGAAATAGCCGCCCCCGCCCCTACTCAAGGCCGGCCCGCTTGAGAAAAACGGCGAGCCGAACGCCGTATTGCTGGCAAAAATCCGCGAGTTCCACCACGTCGAGCCGACGTTCTCCCGACTCGACCTTGGAAACGAACGACGCATGGGCGGCGAATTTCTTGGCGACCTCGGCCTGGGTCAAACCGGCGTCCAACCGCGCTTCCTTGAGCGCCCGGATCAATTTGTCGTAGCGGGCGGTATGGCGAGACTTGGTCATTAACGCGAGCCGGACGACATTTTCCCAAAACAGGTTGCCCGAGAATACGACCGCCGCCATGATTTCCCAAAACGGGAAATTCCCATTGTGGGAAATCCGCCGAGTGCCGAGGCCTGGCACGCTCTTGCTCGTACGAGGTACCACGATGACCAATGGTGGAGGGGGAGGATCAGCTCCCGTGAAGACGACGACGGCTCCGGCTCAAGAAAAGCCCGCTCAGGATGCCGCCGCGACGAACACGTCCAATACTGGGCAGGACGCTCAGGAGAAATCCGGACGGTGACACAGGATCAGGAATGCCGACGCTCAGGGACAAGCGATGTGATCGCCGAACAAACGCCCTCTGGCGCCGCGTGCGCCAGGGGGCCTCTTTAGTTTGTTGCCTGCGCAGCGAAATGCGAGCTGCCGCCTCTGCCTGTCACAAGCACAAGTGGAGGGACTTCGACACTGGGAGTCTTTTAGCCGACGGGCGAACCGACCAGAAACAGCCCTCCTCCACATCAATTGGGGGAGCATGGGCAGGAGTGCGGCCACTGCGACAACGGTGGCCGGCGGAGAGCTATCGAGGAGCGCGAGCTAGCGGCGCGTGTGCCACGGGGCAGGCTAGTTCCAGCCGTCTCGCTTGCGGCCCCGCCGCCGCTTCTCGCCGAGGGTTAACTGATCGTCGATCTTGGAGAGGCGGGATTTGATGGCAATGCGGGTCAAGAGCGTCGACTTCTCGACGGCCAGACGCTGCATGAGGGCCGTCCGGTGATTGTCGACCGTGGAGGGCGACAGTTTGAGGATCGCGGCAATCTCGTTGACCGAGCACCCCAACGAGATCAACCGCAGCACCTCGCGGTGGCGCGGCGTTAGGGTCGCGACGCGTTGTTTCAGGTCGTCAGTTGGCATCGAAAATGCTCCCCCTAGGGTTTCCCCTATCGTAGCCAACTGACAACGTCGCGTCAGGCGCCAAAATCCAGCGGATCGCGGCGCTGCGGGCCGTCTGGCCGCGGCGTGGCGCCAGGAGGCTCGGTTTGGTCACGGACGGCCTCCTCGAACGTCACCCGAAGAATATAATCCGCCGCCCGTCGCAAAGAGCAAAAAATGATTACGAATCGGGCACGCACTACTTGTTGAAACCGATCGTCGAGGTCGCTGTGCCAGTCGCGGCAGCTTACCGAGCGGGAGACACTCGTTTGTTGAGTCGCTGCTTGGCCGAGAGCACCCATCGATTTAGTCCCCATGGCGCCTTGGCCCACGCGACGCTGAAGCAGGTCAAAAACGAGGCGAAAAGAATCGCTGCGATGGTCTCTTCAAAGCTTGAATCGGAGACACTTCGGAACGTCCTGAAGTGCTGTATCGAAGAAGAGCTAATCCGGCCTTCGGATCGGCTTTTTGAGCAGGTCACAAGAGCACCTCGCGAAGAAAAGTACGATGACGAGCAACACCGTGCTGAGAAGGGTGATTGGCTGGCGGACGAACTGTTGGGTATGAGTGGCGGTGAGGTTGAACGGTATTGCGCGTTTCTCGACGAGAACACGCCCTTTAGCACTCAGCACGGTGTGAAGGGCGAAGAGTACGACGATGTCGTCGTTGTGTTCGATGACACCGAAGCGTCTTGGTCGTTCTACAGTTTCACGAAGATGCTGACTCCGGGCGTTTCTGGAGAAGCCCGAGAAACCCAGCATGAGAGGAGCCGCAGGCTCGCCTACGTTTGCTTCTCGCGAGCGATCCGAAACCTCCGGGTGTTGATGTTCACGATCGATCCGACAGGGGCTCGGGATGAGCTGGTTACGGTTGGGTTATTCGAGCCGCAGCAGGTAATCATCGCGAGCTAGGCTGACGTGAAGGGCAGCCCCTGCCGCGCGATACGGCAAACTGCGTCGGACGTAAACGCCGAAGGCGCCACGTAACATCGGTCAGGAGCGGCTGCCGGGGCGGCTTTGAATCCACGCACAAGCGTGCGTTGCACGTTGGGATGGGCGGTTCAAAACCTCCGCCGGCATCGAGTCGCAACCTGCACCCACGGTGCGGCCGAGGCCCGACGGGCTTCGCTGAACGGCATGCGATGCCGTCAGCTTCAGTGGATTGTCAACCGACATGCTGCACCCGCTGAGACGGCGACGAGAACAAGCGTTGCTGGTCGCGCCGCCGGGCGCTGCCCTTGTCGAATGCCATTCACGCCGAGTATTGCACTTTGCATTACAAGGTCTTCAGGAATTCAATCAGCTCCTCTTTTTCATCCTCGGATAGATCGGTCCCGTAGGAATGGCCTGTGTTGTGATTGCCGTCGATGGAGGCGTCGAAGAGAAACGGGCCCGCATTCTCGTATCCGATGGCGACTGGATCGAAATGCGTCGTACCGACGCGGAATCTTTTGCTGCGATCAGACGGTGGTTTAAGCAATTCGACCATATTCGGCACCGAACCGTTGTGTAGAAACGGAGCGGTGCTCCACACGCCATTGAGCGGGCGGGCTTTGTATCTCATGAGCGTTTCCTGCGCAGCGTCGGCGGAAAACACCATGGCACCGCTGGCGCGTTCGTCGTCAAGCGTAAGTTCGTCGCGCCACGGAACGAAGGAGCGAGCGATGGAATTGAAAACGACGTGCGAGAGGATTTCGCGCGCTGGCACGTCAGTTGCCGGCGATTCGGGAAACCGTCCCTGGAACGGCAGCGTCTTCAAGCGGCCCGCCAGCATGCCTACGGCGGCGCGCCGGTCTTGCCAATTTCGCGCCGCAAGCGGATCCGTCCCGAGGACCCCGTCGCGGCCATGAATCCTGTTTATCGGAATGAGCGCGTCATTGGCCCTCCGGCGCGGATCGTCGCGGTCGATCAGGGCGTGGCACTGAATGCAGTTGGCGCGGTAGACGGCCCGGCCGGCGGAAGCCTTTTCTTGATCAAGCCCGAATTCGACCGGCCACTCTGGCGACCAAAGCTTCGTCACGAGTTCCTCGGCCCGTTCAAGGGAGTCGAAATTGATCGACGAGTCGTAGCCGCCGAAGGCGCCCTCGACGTCGACCAAACCGAACACGCCGACGACCTGGCCGGCGTTGCGTCCCAGCGGGCCGAATCGCGCCGTGTTATCGACGGCTCCGTTCCATTGGACGTGCACATGCTGCGGCGCGTCCCAAATGGCCGGGTAGTTCACCGGGGCGTCGGCAGGTCGCGCATTTTCCGGCGCGCGAAGATGCTCGGCGCATGCTTGATTGAGGATCGCTCCCAAAGCATCGAGGCGGGAATACCCGTACCGAATGCGTTCCGGTTGACTGTCTCGGTCGGCATCGCTGTCGAAGGACGTGCCGTATGCGTTGTAGTCGTTGTATCGCTGTCGGCGCGACAAGTCTTGTTCAAGCAGCGTCAAGATGACCTGCGCCTGGGCGACGGGAAGCGACGTCCGTCCGGTCAGCCTGCGCACAAAGCGGCCAAACTTGGTGTTTTGATTGAGTAAAATCAGTTCATTCGATTGCGCCTCGAATAGATCGAGCGGCGCATCGGCGACGGTGAGCTTGATTGCCCGAACCAACTCACTCAGCCAGCTTTCCACGTCCGTCATGGCCTGACTGCCGTCGACCCAATATTCCTTGCGAGCGAATGTCATTTTCGACGTATGGCATGCCGCGCACGTCAACTCGATCGCTCCCTTGCCGGTGAAGCCGACCGGATATCCTTCTACGTTCCCCTCGTGCGGACGCCGCGGGAGAAAACCGAAGCTGGCAAGGTAGTCCGAATCGCGGAATAGCCCCGTACCGTCAGGTTGCTCCAGCACGTTAAAGAAGTCGCGCCGCATTAGCGGCGAGCCCTGGCGAAGCGAGTAGAACTCGACTGCTTCGTCTGCCGTCCAATTCTGATCGAGAAAGACCACGGGAAGGTCGGATTTCGCAAACCGATCCGCTGGCGCGTCAGCGATCCTTGCGGCGCTAGACATGGCGCTCGCCGCTGGCCCGAAGCTGCCGCCAACGCTCGTCGGCTGCGCGGGCGCCAGGATTTCGTCAAAGTCGCCGTCACGGACCTCGAAATCGATTGAGATGGCCTCTGGGCCCTCCTCATCGGTACCTTGACTCTCGGAATAAATTCCTGCTGCGCGAGCAACGGCCTCCTCCTGCAAAGCCGCCATTCGTCGGCGGCGCAACTCCGGGTCCGCCGTGACGAAGGCTTCCTGAAACGTAAAGTCGTCGTCTTCGCGGATGCGAATATCGACGGTAACGGGAAAATGGTCCGATAGACTCCGGCGGTATTCCTCGCGTTCCGATGCGGGAGTTTCCGGCGCGGCGTGAACGACAAAGGATCCGGGGACGAGCGAATCGGCGATAACGCGTTTCGACGCAAAAATGTGGTCGATCTGACTGCCATTGACTCGCGTGTGCGGGTAGCTGACCGCAGGATCGCGCACGTGAGTGAATCCAGCGCCCTCCAGGTAGTCGAACATGTACTTGAAACCGCTGAGTTTGAACGACGAGTCGTTGCAATCGCCGAGAATGATCGCTTCAGGTTCCTCGCTGGCCGAAGGCAGCGTCAAGGCGTCTCGGGTAGCCGGATTCGTGAAGTCGCCGAGCAATTTGGCGATTGCGGCCATGCGATTGTGCTTAAAAGGGCCTTGCTGGCTCTTGAGATGAACGCAAATGAGGAGGACGTCCGATTGGGGTTGGCCTTGATCAACAGCCGAGATCCAAGCGATGAACGGGTCTCTGGCGAGAACGTCCTTCCCGGAAACCGCGAATTCGGGGGCGACGAGATTGACAAGCTTCTTGAGACGCACTCGGTCCGAATTAAAGAGCAGTCCGAGGCGCAAGTCGCCTCCCGTGCGTCCGAGAAAGTACCTCCAGCTATCGCCCATCTCGCGCGCGACTTTGTTCAATTGGAGCGATTGGGGGCGTAGCGAAGTGGACTCTGGCGCGTCCGCGTCGATTTCCGTCACCATCAGTGCGTCGGCCTGCACCACGTCGCGGATGTAGGCGGCCATTTCGTGCAAATCAGCGTCGGTACGCGGAGGCAGCGCGTCGTTTCCTCTGAGCTCCGGAAAACCTCGTTCCGCCGTGGAGCTCAGTCGTTCAATATTCCAGACGCCGATGCGCAGGGCGTCTTGAGCGAATGCGGACTGCGACCACATCGCGGCGCACATGGCCAGCAGTAAGAAACTCGACGTCAGGAGGCGAGTGATCAGTTGCGGGGCGACCTGCTTCATGATGCGGTGACTCCTTCGATTCACGGCGTGGATACGGCAACATCGTCGTGTGCGATCGAGTTCTCGCACGAAGCATTCCTACAAGCGGCGCGGACTGCAAGACGCTGAGCGTCCTGGCGTTTTGCACTGGCGCGAGCAGTGCGCGCGCATTGTCGTCGCCGTGGGTTAAGTTGTCACGAATTTTCTTGTGCGACAGATGGTGCTGCCAGGCGTTTTCGGTTCAATCGGACTGCGGCGACGCGCCATTCACGATTCGCCGTGACACGGCGGGCCCTGCTGCAGTCGCCCGGCGGGCAAAAGCCCGCGTTTTCTCCATTTTCCTTGCGCAATACTCTTCGAGATTTCAATGGGCTAAGAGGGACATGGATTGTCCGCCATCCTCAGGCGACGAGCTGGCTCTCCGGACGAGCGACGCTGCGCCGCTCCTATGACGGGGCTCCCCAATGCCGGAATCGCCGCAAGGTCTCGCTCTGCTGGATCGCGCTAACCGCCTACTTGAGCAGGCCCGGTCCTTGGAAGATCTCAAATCGGTCCGCGACGCCGCCGAGGCGGCGCGGACATTCGCCAAGGCGGCCCAATTGGGTCTGGAACTGCAGAACCGGGCCGCGGAACTCAAACTGCGGGCCGAACGCAAAGCAGGCGCCTTTTTGTCCGGATTGGGACTCCATGGGGGCGATCGCCGATCAAAGACGCGCAATGTCTCCTTGAACTTGGACGATCTGGGGATCAAGAAACACCAGTCTCGCCGTTGGCAAATGGCCGCCTCGGTCCCCGACGCCGACTTCGAGCGGTTTTTGCAGTCGAAGAACCAAGTGGGGGAGGAGATTACGGGCGCGAGCCTGTTGCACTTGGCCAAAACGCTCCGTCGCCATCGCCCCGCGCAGCCGACTTCGCTGAAAAGCCGAGCGCCGAAGCGACTGTCTGCTGCGGCGGACCCTCCGAGCGAATGGCAGGAATTGGTGGGCGAACTGATTGCCCAACAGGACCAACTCTGGCGTTTGCTGGAGCCAATTTGCGGCGATTCTGCCATTAGTTTGCGACCGGAGGAACGCCGCTACCTCCGCCGACTGACGGCCGACATCCGCGACGCCCTGGCGGGCTTGGCAGCACTCTATCCGAGCGAAACTGCGCGCGACTAGCCGAGGGAGCAAGCAGAGGACTCGTCGCGACGACGTAGATTTTCCGTGCTACGACTTTTTTCTTGCATCCATTCGCGATAGGAGTAGGATCGGCGGACCGGGTCCGCAGTTCGCCGCCATTAGTGCGATACCGCTATTCGCAACATGGCGCGTACGGCGAAGGGCGGTTGCGTGATCGGATTATTGGGCGTCCCGCCGCTCGATGGGACCGCCCATGGATGTCGACTCGCTACGGCGCACGCCGAGAGCGGCGAACGCTTCGCGTGTCGCATCGCCCCGCTTCGGTCGTCCGCGACTTTGACATCAACCGCCACGATCGATCATGGGGCGCCGCTCGTCGCATGTTCTACGGAGCGCGGCGGTGCTCCGGTGGTCAAGTCGAAACTCATCTGCTACGCCGTCTGCCATTGTGGGCTCCGCTGGGAAGACGGTCCGGCCGCGGTGCAGGCATTCATCGAAAGGCAAGATTCAAGCTGGGATGAACTTGAAACGCTCTCGCCAGCGGCGTTTGACGCTCGCTGAAGTTCCCGCAGTCGAGGCTCGGCGACGGCGCTGACGAGCCAATTGACAGGAGATCCAACAATGAAGACAGGCTTCCGATTCGTCGTTAGCGTCGTCGCCGGCGCGCTGCTCGCTGCGGTTGGCGATGCACGGGAGTTCGAGCCGGTCGAGTCGTCTCCGCGTCCGACGGTTGAGGCCTATCGCCTCTTGTTTCACTCCGTGGAGCGACCAAGCGGTCTGGAGGTTGTCGGCGTCCAGCCCGGGAGCCCCGTCCTTGAGATGGAATCGTCGAACCAGGCCGACTTGCGGGGCGTGATGGAATTGGGCGACGTCGTTTCGGCGGTAGACAGTCGGCCAATTCGGAGCTTCGCGGACTATTTCACTGCCATGGACGCGTCCGCAGCGAACGGCGGGCGGGTCGAATTGACGGTCATCGATCGCAACACGCGACAGCCGCGACGCTGGTTGGTCCAGGCTCGCAAAGTTCAAGTCCCGGCCGGCGCGGGCCCGCCGAGCCGCAAGCGTAAGGCGCACTTTCTGCTGATCGGGCTCACCAACGATCTCGATATTGGCGCCGCGATGCAGGACACGCTTGCGCTCTGGCAACACCCGATCGAGAATATTGAACCGGACCGCAAAGGAAACGTCCGCGTCATTCAGGGCGCCGAGTGTCAGGCCGGTCCGATACTCCGCGCGGTCGAGGATTTGCAGGTGGCCGCCCGCGACACGGTTTTTTGCCTCTATTGCGGTCATGGCGCGTTTGACCCCGCTCGGGCGACGCCCGACGATCCCTCGCGCGGACACCATTTTCAGATTCGCCCTTCGGGCGACCTGATGCGCAAGACGCTGAGCGACGCGCTCGCCGCGAAAGGCGCCCGCTTGACCGTGTTGATTTCCGACACCTGCAATATCGAGGATCGAGCGCGTCCGGCCGTGGAGATGCTGGAAGAGGAGCGCACGGTCATGGTGATGGGCCTCGCTCCCTTCGAGCGGCTGCTATTCAACTATCGCGGCGTGGTCGACATCAGCGGGACGGATTTCGGACAGTATGGATTTTGCCAAAGCGGCTACGGCTCGTGGGTCAGCGCATCAGGCCTTCCGGTGCTGGAACGGCATTCCGATTGGCAGTCCGCGTGCGACCAGCTTCGGTTGGTGGTGGACGCCGATTTTCAAACCAAGCGGGCGAAATACGGAATCGCGCAACCGCACTTGACTCCCGTTGCGTTTCGATTGGAGGTGATTCGCGACGAACCGGTGAGCCCGATGACCATCCGAGATCCCCCGCAGCCCAAAGAGGTGAGTTATCGCGTGCGGGTGCCAGTGGCGCCCTGACGCAGTCATCTCAGCGGTCGCGCGGGGCGCCATTCGGTAGCCATGCCCGCCTCGATCGAGACGGGCGCCGCGACGGATATCGACGAACAACCTGCACGTTAAACCCGGGGGAGATAGCGATGCCGACTAAACAGAGCTCAGATCGTCGCCAGATGATCGCAGGCGGTTTGGGATTGGGGACCTTGGCGGCCGCAGCGTCGTTGGCAATGGCCGATGAGCAGGCCGTTGACGGGCCGTCCGTCAGCGTCGAAGTCGAGTCGACCGAGGGACCGGCAGTCGAGTCCGCCGGCGGATCGGTCGACGCTGAGATCACGCAACTGGACGACGGTTTCGACGTGGCGCCGCTGGCGATCGGCCAGATTTCGCAGGCGTTTCGCACGTTCACGTTCGTGCTGGGCGACGGCGACTTCTCCGAACAGACGTCGGCGGTGCCGCGTCCCAACAACGCCGGGTTCGTCACGTTTCTCAACACGTTGAACTACGCATTCGTCACCTCCTCCGGCAGCACGACGATCAAGGAACGCCCACTGGGACAGTTCTTTGCACGAGTGGGACTCCGCGGCAACAACCTCGTTTGTACGGTGCGCTTGACCGATCGCAATGCGGACGATGCGGTCCGCATCACCGTTTCCGCCGGTGTGCTGTTCTGGACGTCGTGAACGGAATTGAAATGCGCCCGCGACGCAGTCCCGGGGCGCCGGATCCGTTAGCGCCAAGCGACGGGGCCGGCGCGTCACACTCAACTGTAAGGAGTCTTGGAATGAGTCGTCTTCGCCGTTGTCGTCCGCTGCTCCACTTGGCGTGCGCCTATGGTTTAGCTTCTATCGGCGTTTTCGCCGTCTCCCTGACGGCTCGCGCTCAGGAGGCCGTGCCCGGGGAATACATCATCGTGTTGCGCGAAGATGCAATGAACGTCGCCGACGTCAGCGCGATGTCAGCGGGCGAGCGCAAATCCGTTCTCGCGGACCTGGCGGAAAACCTGCTCCCCAAACGGGGCGCCGAGATCACGCGGACGTTCCGCCTCGTCAACGCCGTCGGCGTCCGCGTGCCCGTCGACCAGGACCGACCTCCGGAGGAAATGCGGGTCGAGGTTCAAGCGACGCTTAACGACGACGTCGAACTCATCGAGCCGAACTATCTCTTCTACCAGGACGACGAGGCGACGGACGCGGGCGAAGTCGATCCCCGGCTGTCTGACCTCTGGTACTTGGAGCGGATTCACGCGCCCGAGGCGTGGGAGATTCGCAACGAAAGTCCGACGGTCGTGGTCGCCGTCGTCGACACCGGCGTCTTCATGGATCACGAAGACTTGCAGGGGAACATCTGGACCAACCAGATCGAAGCGGCCGGCGCCCCCGGGGAAGACGATGATGGGAACGGATTCGTCGACGACATCCACGGGGTGGATTTTTTCAACGACGATTCCGATCCTTCGCCTGACTTTGTTACGCGTCCCAACGGCCAGAAGGAGTTCGAGGCGCACGGCACTCACGTGTCGGGAACCATCGGCGCGGTGGCCAATAGCGTCGGCATTGTGGGAATTTCCCGTCGCGTCAAGATCATGCCGCTGAAGTTCCTGGGCGGTTCGCGCGGCAGCGGCAGTACGACGGACGCCCTGGCGGCGATTGACTACGCGGTGCTCAACGGCGCCCGCATCATCAACAACAGTTGGGGGGGCGGCGGTGCGTCAGTCGCCCTCCAGCGGGCGATCGAACGAGCGAATAGCGCCGGCGTGCTCTTCACCGCCGCAGCGGGCAACGGCGGCTTCGACGGGATCGGCGATGACAACGACGGCAGCCCTCACTTTCCGTCGAGTTACGACGTTCCGAACATTCTCGCCGTCGCAGCGACGGGGGTCTCCGAAGCTGATCCATTGACGGTCTTTTCCAACTTTGGCACGAGCAGCGTGGACCTGTCGGCCCCGGGACAACGCATCCTCAGCGCCATTCCAGCCGGCGCGGATCCCAGTCAACCGACCAGCGGATATGCGTTCTTCAACGGCACCTCGATGGCCACGCCCATCGTTACCGGGAGCGCAGCATTGCTGATGGCCGAGTATCCCAGCCTGAATCATTTGGCGATACGCCAGCTGATGCTCGAAACCGTGGACCCCGTTCCGCTGTTGACCGGCAAGGTCGCCTCGGGCGGGCGATTGAACTTGGCCCGCGCGATGCGCCCGACGGCGCCCGCCCCGGCGGGGTCCGAAGCGCCGGTCGCCATGAATGCGGACGATCCGCTGGAGAATGTGAGCGCCGTGTTTCGGCCGGCTTTTACGGCAGCCGTACAGGAAAAGTCGGATTGAGCGCGAGCCGTTAGGGTCGCTTGGCGTGCGACCTGGGTTGCTCTTGGAGAGTGCGTCACCAACAATTCGAAGAGGAAAGGAGCGTATGTCGTGCGGGGTCGACGGGGCGCGACGGTCCCGTCTTCCGCAGATGTCCACGCGGCCGCGGCGAGGAGTCGGGAATGGCAGTCCGTCGACGTGTGGTCTTTGTGAGTTTGACGCTCGGCTTATTCGTCGCCTGCCGGCAGCCGGAGACGTCGGTTCCGGACGGCAATGCGGTGCATGAGTTCCCTGTCGTCGTAACCTTCGAGACGGCCGAGTCGCTCGAGAATCTGCAGGACGCCAACCTGCCGGGCATCGAGGTGGCGGACGTCCGGGCAGCGCTCCCCGGCGTAGAATCCGTCTTCGAGTTGCAGATTCAAACGCGTCTATCCCGCGCCGCGGCGTTGGAACGCCTGAGCCACACGCCTGGCGTCGGGTCGGCGCGTCCAGTCCGCGAGCACCGCTACAGCGTCCTGGTTGAATTTGGCGAACCCCTCTCCGTCACGGAGGCCGAGCATCGCTTGGCAAGCTTGGCTCCGCTGTTGGTTCGGTCGCCGGGCGGGCGGGATCGATCGTCGTATTTCGAGGCTGTGTTCGAAACGGACGCGGCAGCGACGGCTCTCCTGCCGCGTCTATCGGCGCTGCCCGGAGTGGAGCTTGCCGAATTGAATCAGCAGTACCAGCAGGAATAACTTGGTGGCGATCCCCTTTTGAGGGCCAACGGCGGTGGAATGCGCGCATCTGCGCGGGCATTGCGGCAAGCTGTCATGGCGATCGAGTCTCGTTTGTCGGCTCCCCGCCGCAGGGATTGAGTGGAAGCTGCGTGCTGCGCGTTGGATGAAACGTCGGCGCCTAATCGGCGTCGGCTCAATCGGACGACGAGGCATTTTCTATGCGCGCAACTTACGGATTTCGTGGCGACCGCAGTGGGAACTTCCAACTCATTCCGGCAATCCGCCAGCGGGCTGTTGCTCGTTTCAACCCCTTGCGTGGGGACTTGCCTTTATTGGCGCTGATGACGAGAGGAGTTTGCTCCTTGGTCGGATTCCGCGACCACAAGATGTGATCAAGATCGGACGAACCGTTCATAGGGTGATAGACTGTCGAGTCGACGCGAAGCGCGACATCGTTGCCGCCGAAAGTCCGCCGAGGCGCCGCGAGTCCTTTCAAGCGGAGGAGATTTGCGATGTCGTTTCCATTCTTCGGCGAAGAGTTCACTTTTACGCAGCCAGACGGAGCCCGACTCCCGGTTCGCGGTTGGGGCGACCAAAACCAGGCCGTTTTCGAGACGCTCGACGGCTACACGGTGACTCGCGATCCGATCACCGGTTTCTATCAGTACGCGACCGTCGACGCCGATGCGTCGGAACTACTCCCGACGGGCGTGCGGCCAGGCGTGGCCGAGCCGCGACATCTCGGGCTCAAGGATGGCGTGCGGATCAGTCGCGAGGCGGCTGCCGCAATGGCCGAGGTCGGCGTCGGCCTCCCCGAGCCGTGGTGGAAGACTCGTCGTCAACAGGTCAAGGGTGCGAAGCGGGCGATGGCGATGGCCAATGTGTTCGCCGCGCCGCCGGCCCGACAGACGATCGGCGACTATGCGGGGCTGTGCCTTCTCGTCGAATTCTCGGACATGCCGGGGACGATCCCGCGAGACGAGGTGGATGCGTTCTGCAATCAGCCTGGGTACGGCGGATTTGGCAACAACGGGTCAGTGTACGACTACTTCCTCGACAACTCCGTTGGCAAGCTGCGATACGCAACGATCGTTGCCCCCTACTACACGGCCCGACACCCGCGAGCCTATTATACGAATCCCGCGGCGCCTTACGGGCAGCGCGCTCGGGAGTTGATTCGCGAGGCGCTCGCCTATCACGTGGCGCAAGGATTTGACTTCGGCGGGTTGACCACGGACGTGGAAGACCACGTCTACGCGACGAGCGTCTTCTACGCGGGGAATCGGGTCAACAACTGGTCCGAAGGACTCTGGCCGCACGCGTCGCGACTCCTGACGCCCTATCCCGTGGCGCCTGGCGTGCGGGCCTATGACTACCAGATCACCGACATCGGTTCCGCGCTCACGCTCGGCACGTACTGCCACGAGAACGGTCACATGCTATGCGACTTCCCGGACCTTTATGACTACGGTGCGCCGGGCATTCAATCGGGCGGAATTGGATCCTATTGCCTGATGTGCGCAGGCGGGAACGCAAATCGACGCAATCCAGTACAGATTTGCGCCTACTTGAAGCACCAAGCGGGCTGGGCGAATTCGGTGACCCCGATCACAACAGGGTTGACGGCGCAAGCCCCGGCGGGGACGAACGACTTCTTCGTCTACGCCAGAAACGCGGTCGAGTACTTCATCCTCGAAAATCGGCAACGGTCGGGGCGCGATGCCGCGCTCCCGGATTCAGGTCTGGCGATCTGGCACGTCGATGAGCTCGGCAGCAACAACAACGAGCAGATGACGCCGGGATCGCACTACGAATGTTCTCTGGAACAAGCGGACGGACAGTTCGACTTGGAGCATGGACAGCATGCCGGCGACGAGAAGGACCTGTTCCACGCGGGTTGGCGCGATCGTTTCGCGGACTCGACGACCCCGTCCAGCAAGTGGTGGGACGGCACGGCATCGGGTCTTGACGTCTACGGGATTGGGCCAACCGGAACTCAGATGACGTTTTCGGCGAATCGTCCCGCGTGATTGCCTGAGGTTCGCGCACAGCAAAGAAACTCGCGTCTGGAGGCGCCATCCGCGCCGGACGGCTAATCATTTCGCTCTAGCAAGCCAAACAGCGAAGCGTGAAGTCGCAACTCCCCTCCCCGTCCCTTGGCGACGAGCCCCCGAAAGTACGCCGCCGGCTGCCGCACGGGTCGGTCCGTCCGCTCCGTCGCTCGATCAGTCAGCAACAGGCACAGGGCCGCCCCGGTCCGTCCCAACACGCTGCACGCCTCGCCCCAACTCGCCTGCGAGATTCCCCACCGCGATCGCAGTCGGTAGGCCGCCTCGACCACGTCGTCCCAGCCCGGCTGCGACGGCAACAGTTCGGTAAGGCGCCCGCTGGCCGCCCTCAGCGCCATGGCCAAGGTCACGTGCTGCACCCCCGAGCCCTGTCGCGGATCAGTTGACTCTGGAGATTCCGCTACGCTTTCCTGAAAGCAGGGGTCCGCTGGACTACAAGAATCAGTATTTGATGGAGTGGTAGAATTGTAGTGGGCGAACCTCGGTTCGCTCCTGGACGAACCTTTGCGTGTTTCCGGGCGCAATGTCGTCCGCCGAGACACCGCGTCAGCGTCAGCTTTTCCTACCGCCCCAACAACCGCCAACAACTCGCTCTGCAGACTCACGTGGCGAGCCAGCAACCTCCGCAGCTCGGCCAGGCCAATATGCGTCCGCAGTTGAATAGCGATCTCTTCGTACTCCGCTTCGTACGGCGCTACCGTCGCCATGTCCCTCCCCTCCTCCGCCTGCGCCTCCTGTAAGAGCCCGCGAATCTGCCGCCGCAGCCCTGAAATCTCCCGTTTGGTTGCCAGCCAGGCCTCGTCGTAGAGCTTCTTCTCGTGGAGCTTCTGCTCCAGCGCTGACCGCAGTTCGGCCAGCGGGCTGAGGTCGACGCCGTAGGCGTACGCGATCCGGCCCGTGTCAGGATCGCGGCGGCCATACCGTTTGTGATTGCCGCTGTCGCGCCACGCGAGAGCCCCGATTTCAAACAGTTTCGCTTCGAGCTTCTGGATTTGACGTTCCGAGACCCCCAGGTCGAGTGCGGTGCGCGACAGCGACTGAAACACGATCGGCCGACTCCCCTCCTCCCAGTCGCAATCGCGCGTGTAGGCCAAGTAGTAGTCCAGCAATTGGATCATCCGCGGCGTGAACCCGCCCGCCTGGCCGACTTTCTTGACCAACAGCAGCAAATCGTACCGATTGACCCCCTCCTCCAGGCCCGCGAAGGTCTCGCAGAGATGCATTGCATGCCGATAGTCGTCGGACGCGATGCGACCGCCGCCGGGGCGATAGGAAGACAGGTCGTTTGTGGGGCGTGGACCAAGTGTGGGCGTGTGGGGCATGAGTTGTCGTAAGCCGCCCTCCTCTGCGCTGAAAAACAGTGTGCAAGAAACCGCTGCGCACTACAGAAAGTAGTTGCATTCTTGCTCCGGCAGCGCTACGGTGAAATTGCACAATCACTGAGCCCTGCTCAAAGTTTTCACAAAGCCGCCGCTCTTCAGGCGGCTTTGTCTTTTCTGGCTTCGTTCGGGTCGTGCTCCTCCTTGAATGATGGGTTGATGGGAAGCGCCCTCCTCGCAGTTCGCCCGATCGAGATGCGGCCAGAAGGACCAGACTCAATCACAGATGTCCCTGCGCGAAGGGAATACGCAGTCGCCTGCGGGAGAGAAACTCCCAAGAATCGGCAGACCTTGGCTACCAGAGTGACGATTCGCGCCGGCAAAGTCAAGATTTAGTTGGCCGTGCTGCGACATGGGCATGCCGGTTGCCATGGTCGTCGATCTGGATCATCTCTCTGGAGGCCGCAGATTCCGAGCTGTTGCCGGCAGCGGCCATCCCGTGGCCATGGTGCGCGCTGGGCATGACCGCCGCGCATGTCCAAGCTGTCCGCGGTTGCGCGTCGCGGAGGCCGGTCCGCGCAGGGGTGCGCCCAGGGCGCCTATGTGGCAACATGGCCAGCCGTCCGCGCACTGTCCGTAAATGAAACACTCCTGTCCACACGGCAGAAACAGGCCGGGTGGGAGTGTTCAAGTCTCGTGGCCATGATGCACACTGCGCATGGCCAGCGGACATGAACGCGCCGAACGTGGCCAGTGACCGCCCTGGGCGCGCCCATGCGCAAGCTGATCAGAGTGACTCATGCTGACCGTGCGCGTTGGGTAACAAACCATTTGCCAAGAGTGTGAAAACCGTAGTAGGGTGGTCACAGTTCGATTTGAGACCCCCTGCGAGGCCCTTTGAGCAAAACCAAGTATTCCATCTCGGCCGCCAGCCGTATCACCGGCAAGAGTCGCGCCACGATTTCCCGACACACGAAGGCGGGGACGCTGTCGTTCGAGTTGGACCGCGATAACAACAAACTCATCGAAGGGAGCGAGTTGGTGCGAGTCTACGGCGACGAGTGCGATTTCTCGCGGGAGGAGAAAAGGGGCCGGAGTATCGAAACGGCGCGGAGCGAATCGAAGCCGACCGAGGCCCACGCCGCGATCAACGCCGTCCGCGAAGAGCAGATCAAACAGTACATGGCCCAGATCGAGCATCTCCAACAAGCGCTCGACAAGGCGCAAGACAGTCAAAACCGCATCACGCTGTTGTTGGAACAGAGAACGACCGAACGGACGGACTGGCAAGATTCCTTGGACGCGATGGCCAAGACGATCGCCGACCAGACCGAAAGCCAGATCAAGCAGCTTCGCACAAAGCACGAACAGGAGATCCTGCAACTCAAACGCGCGTTGCACAAGGAACGTCACAAATCGCTTTGGCAACGGCTTTGGAAATGACGGTCGGGAGCAGGGGAGGCGGAACGCATGGATCGTGAGTCGGAACTGGACGCGTTCAAACAGATTAACCTCAGTCTCATCGCCAGCGCGCACGGCTACGAGATCGATCGCAAGAAGTCGACCCGCCACTCGGTCCTGATGGCCAGCGGCGGCGACAAGATCATCATCGCCCAGCAGGGCCGGCACTACGTCTATTGCAGCGTCTTCGATCCGTCGTCGGCCGGGACGGCGATTGATTTTGTGCAACGAGTCGTCGAGCCGGGTTGCTCCCTCGGTCGCGTCCGCCAGCTCCTCCGGCCCTATCTGGGGGGCGGTCAGCTGGCGAACTTTCAGCAACAGCAGCAGGGACGGTATCAATCCGACATCAGCGCCAGCGAACCCGATCTGCTGGGCGTCGCCGCCCGCTTGTCGCGGTTCGAGACGATCGAAACGCCGCACCCGTATTTGTGCGAAGCGCGCGGCATCCCGTTTGAGCTGCTGGTGAGTCCGCGCCTCGACGGACGAATTCGCCATTGTCCGCGCCGCGGATCGATCGTGTTTCCCCACTGGGGGACGGCCGCCGCATTCGAAAGTCTGGCTGAAGCCCCGACCGGCTACGAAATCAAAGGCCGCGGCGTGAACCTCTTTAGCAAGGGGGGCCGCAAGGGACTCTGGGCGTCGGCCGGCTCTCCCGGCGATCGGGTCCTGGCTGTGGCCGAGAGCGGTCTCGACGCAGTGTCCTACTTGGCGGCGCGGGGCGAGGAGGGGACGCGGGTCTGTTCAATCAGCGGGCAGATGAACCCCCAGCAGCCCGCACTGATTCAGGCGGCGATGGAGCAGTTGGGGCACGGCGCTCAGGTCGTACCGGCGTTTGACAACGACGCGGCCGGAGATGTCTTGACGGTCAAGCTGGAGGAACTGGTGACCGGCCTGGCGCGGCCCGACCTGCAGTTCCGCGACGATCGCCCGCCGACGCGCGGCGCGGACTGGAATCAGGTTGTCGTCGAGGACGCGATCAAGTGCGGGCGCATCAACGGGTCGGGAATGCATTTTGGGCGATAGGAAGAATAAGAAGAGTGGGACGGCGGACAGTCGGTCGCATCGCCAGCGTGACGCGGGCGGCGCCGGGGCCCAAAACTCGGCGTTCGACTACAGGACCTCACGGCGCCGTTTCGACTGCGGGCTCGGCGGCAGGCAGCGGCGAGTCGTCGATGCGTTCCCACTGGAAGAGTTCTCCGTCGTCGACGCGCTCCAGCGTGAGGGCTGCGGGGGCCCAACTGCGAATATGAAACCGCGTGGTTTCGTCGAGTGCGAGCACGAGCAGCCGTTTGTACGAGGCGTCAGGTCGACCGCCCTGCAAATAGAAAGTGACGTCGTCCCCCTCGACTTCCCAGGTCGTGTCGATCTCGACGCGGTCGGCGCCGATGACGAACGCCCCGGCCGCGGGCGGTTCGACGATGAGCCGTCCGCGGCCAGCCCCGTCGATCGACAGAAAACGCTCGCCCCCCTGGGCGTGGGCTTGGCGGTAGAGTCCGGGGGCGACCTTGTATTTCTCCTGGGGAGGGACGACCAAGTCGGCGGTGCTCGATTCCGTGCCGGGCGCGGCGGCGCAATAAGGGACGATCCACCACACAACAATGAAAAATGCCGCGACCACGGCACAGAATGCGCCCACTGTGAGCAAGGCGAGCCGCCGCCAGAGAGGTCGTGTCGTGCGTCGCGACGGATTCTCCGCGGGACTGAGTCTGTCAGTGGTCATCGCTCGAAACCTCATTCTCCGGGACGGAATGCATAGATGGCCCGCGCCAGCGGGGGCAGGCCGTTGACGACATCGGCCGCTCGATAACCCGATCGGCCTGCCGCGGCGCGAATCACGCGGTTCAAATAGGACCGAATGACGTACAGCCACACCAGCACGACCGAAAACACCAGCACAAAAAAGATCCCCATCAGCGGCGCGATCACCGCCACGAACAAACCGCCGTTGTCGAGCAAGGGGACGTCGGGGAGGGTCGCCAAGTAGTAGTACCAGAGCGCGTTGCGCGGCAGACTGAACGTACCGACCATGGCCAGAAAGGCGAGGATCAGCGACAGGCTGAACTGCCAGTCGCGGCGGACGAGCGCACAGCGGTCGGCAAAATGCGGCTCGGTATGGGCCCGCGTCAGCAGCAGCCGGATCGCAAACGCGCTGGTCGCAAACAGGACCGTCACAAACCCGACCGTCTGCGTCACGGTATGCAACACGAGAAAGCCGGTCCCGCCCCCGGCAAGCACCTGGCTGGCCGTGACCTGCGGCTCGCTGACCTGCCCCCTTCTCCCGGATCCAGTTTTGGAGCGAGAA
>JAGQOU010000039.1 GCA_020427145.1 Planctomycetales bacterium
AACTCGCCTCCCCAAATGACAAGCGTGTCGTCCAACATGCCGCGCTGTTTCAGGTCGGTCACCAGAGCGTAGCTCGCTCGGTCGGTCGCGTCGCAGCACACCTTCATGAAGGGCGCCAGTCCGCCATGATGATCCCAGCCGCGGTGGTAGAGGTGGATGAACCGCACCCCTCGCTCGGCCAGTCGCCGCGCGAGCAGGCAGTTCGACGCAAACGAGCCATCGCCCGGCTTGGCCCCGTACAGGTCGAGCACATGCTGCGGCTCGTCCGACATGTCGACGAGCTCGGGTACTGACGATTGCATGCGAAACGCCGTTTCGTAGGCCGCGATACGCGTCTCAAGCTCGGGATTTCCGGTGACAGCGAGTCGCTCTCGATCGAGTGCGATGGCGGTGTCGACGACGCCGCGCTGCAAGCGCTCGGGCACGCCGGGCGGGGACGCCACGTAGTTCACTGGCGAGCCGGTCGAACTGAATTCCACGCCTTGATGCCGGCTCGGCAGAAATCCGGCCGACCACTGCCGCGAGGCGATCGGCTGCGGGTTGCGGCCTGCCACGCTCGTCATCACCACAAAACCCGGCAGGCTGTTTGTTTCGCTGCCCAAGCCGTAATTGATCCACGCGCCCATAGACGGCCGGCCGCTGATGGCCGTGCCCGTGTTCATGAACGTGTGCGCCGGGTCGTGGTTGATCTGCTCGGTCACCATCGAGCGAATGATGCAGATGTCGTCGGCGATCTTACGATGCCACGGTAGAAAGTCGCTGATTGCCTGGCCGCTGGCGCCGTACCGGCCGAACTTGGCGATCGAGCCCATCGCCCGCAGTTCTTTGCCCTGCAACTGGGCGATGGGTTGGCCCGCCGTGACCGAGGCGGGCATCGGCTGGCCGCTGATGCGCGACAATTCCGGCTTTTCGTCGAACAATTCCAGGTGCGAAGGCCCGCCGGCCATGCACAGGAAAACCACTCGCTTCACCCGCGGCGGATGATGTGGCAAACCAGGCAGCCCCGGCACGCCGTCGGCAAGCGCGCTGGCATTTGCCGCCCCCAATCCGTCACGCGCCAACAGCGTGCTCAGCGCCAACGATCCCAGGCCCACGCCACTGGCGGCGAGAAACGTGCGACGGTTGGCAATGACGGCCTGGGTTGTCTTGGACATCAGATTTCTCAAAGTCGCTCAGATTGGATTCGCCGCGGAGAGCTTGGTGGTGCAAATCAGTTGTCTCGTTTGCGTCAGTTTCGCGTAAACGTCTCACTCGCGTTGAGCAGCGCGCGAGCGACGCCCGACCAGGCGGCCAGCTCGGCAGCGTCGGCCGGCGTGCGTTGGGCGTCTTGCTGCCAGATGCCTACGCCCAGCGCAACGCTCACTTGTTGGGGATTGTCTCGGTAATACGCCTGATGCTCCTGGAGCAAGCCGGCCATCAGTCGCGTTTCCTCGGCAGCGGGCGCGCGCGACATGCATTGCAGAAAGGCGAACCGCAGGCGCTCGTCGACCGTCGAACCGCCTTCGGCGACGATCCGCGCGGCGAGCGCCCGCGCGGCCTCGACGAAGCTCGGATCGTTCAGCAGCGCGAGCGATGCCACGGGCGTGTTGGACTGAGGCCGCTGCGCCGTGCATTCCTCGCGACTCGGTGCATCGAGCGCTTTGAGCGTGGGGTGCAGGAACTGCCGCTGCCAATGCACGTACGCGCCCCGCCGCCACTGGTTGGCGTTCTTGTCGCTGTGGTACTTGCGTTCCGGAAAGTTCAGGTGGCGATAGTAGCCGACCGGCTGATATGGTTTCGCGCTGGGTCCGCCCAGGCGGTCGGTCAGCAGTCCGCTGACCTCCAACGCCGTGTCGCGGACCATTTCTGCGGGGACGCGGTAACGGCCCTGCCTCGCGACCAGCGCGTTGTGCGGATCCACGGCCAGTTGCTCCGGCGTGGCAACCGATGACTGCCGATACGCATGGCTCAATGCGATCAGCCGCAGCATATGTTTCACGTCCCAGCCGCTTTGCTGGAACTGGAGCGCCAGTTGGTCGAGCAACTCGGGATGCTCCGGCGGATGCCCTTGCCCGCCAAAATCGTCCAGCGTGGGGGCGATTCCCCGGCCGAACATCAGGTACCAAAACCGGTTGACCATGACCCGCGCGGTGAGCAACCCCACTCCTTCGTCCGCGTCGAACAGCCAGTTCGCCAGATCGAGCCGCGTCGCCCGTCGACCGTCGGCTGGTTTGATTTCGCCCAAGAACGGCGGGACGGCTGGCGCCATCACCGGGCCAGTTTCGTCCATCCAGTTGCCGCGCGGCAGCAGTCGCACCTCGCGCGGCGTCGCGAGCCGTTTGACGATCATCGTCTTGCCGGGGGCGCCCGCGATCGCGGCAATCTCGCCGGCGACCCGGGCGATCTGTTTCGCATCTTTCTCGGCTTGAAGCGTCTGAAGTTCAGCGCGAAGATCCGACAAGCGCTCGCGTTGGTAAACGCTCAACACCTCGAGTTCGGGCTTGCGAATCGTGGGGATTTCGTTGAGGCCGGCGGCGTACTGATCGGCCAGGTGGGCCTCGTCGTCGATGTCGGCGAAGAACGCGCCCATCGCGTAGAAGTCCGCCGTGGTGTAGGGATCGTACTTGTGGTCGTGGCACTGCGCGCAGCCCATCGTGCCGCCCAGCCACACCTGCGAGAAATTTCGCACGCGGTCGGCCATGTAGATGGCACGATACTCCTTGAGTTGAGCGCCCCCTTCATGAGTCGTTTGCAGCAAGCGGTTGTAGCCACTGGCGATCAGCGCATCGACGCCGCCGTCGTCCAGCATGTCGCCAGCTAGTTGCTCGCGAGTGAACTCGTCAAACGGCTTGTTGCAGTTGAAGGCGTGGATCACATAGTCGCGGTAGGGCCAGATGTTGTGATCCTGATCGCCGTGGTAGCCGACCGTATCGGCGAACCGCACCAGGTCGAGCCAATACGTCGCCATCCGTTCGCCGAAGCGGGGAGAAGCGAGCAGCCGGTCGACCAGTCGCTCGTACGCCGTCGGCGATTCATCCGCCACGAATTGAGCAACCTCCTCGGGCGTCGGCGGCAACCCGGTCAGGTCGAAGCAAAGCCGGCGAATCAGTGTCACCTTGTCGGCGTCCGGCGCGGGCGTCAGCTCTTCCTGCTCCCAGCGCGCCAGCAGGTAGTCGTCAATCCAATTTGCGCTCCACTGATTGACCAGCGGCGCGGGCGGCGTCTCGCGCGGCGGAATGTACGCCCACGGCAGCGCCCAGGCGGCCCCGTCGGCGATCCACCGACGCAACACGGCCGCCTCTTCGGACGAAATCGATTTGCCCGTCTGTGGCGGCGGCATCACCTCGTACTCGTCGTCGCTGGCGATGCGGCGCAACAACTCGCTCGCTTCGGGGCGCCCAGGCGACACCACGGCGTAGTCGCCCCGGTCTTCCAACACGCTGGCCTCGACGTCCAATCGCAAATCCGCCTCGCGCGAAGCCGAGTCCGGACCGTGACACAAGAAACACTTGTCCGACAGAATCGGCCGCACATCGCGATTGAAATCAATCGGGCGCTCTCTCTCCGCGGCATTCGCTGCCGTGATATGCGCACAGAGTGCAATCGCTGCCCCCAGGGCAGTGACGACGCAAACAAGCGAGGCGCGCGTTCGAAGCACGACGACTTCCACGGTGAATAGCTGAAGAGCACATTGCAGCGTGCAATGCAAGCGGACACCGTCACAGTTTACTCTGCCAAAACCGCTGGATCGAGTGAGATGACGCGAAAATGCATGCCGTCAGCGTGCAGACTCGTATTGTCGAGCAGTTTACGACGTTGCTGGGCGACAGATTTGAATCGCGACCGTATCAATTCCAACGCCGACGAAGATTCGACGGTAGGTCGAGATCCTCGCGGCCGGTCCAACGCCCTGGGAGCATGGCAAACAGGAGATCAATACGTCGTGCTCTTCCCCTTGCGGTTGCAATGATGCAGGCGCCTTGCGGACCTCGCGAGTTCGCAGTTCGTTCTTCGCAGGGACACGGCAGGCTCCAACCGCAAGTGTTCGATTGTGACAATCCTGAAAGGTAGCGATGATCCAATTCCTTTGGCACGTGCCGCGTCACGTACCGTATTGGCCGCAGAATGAAATGCTCTTGAAATGTCAGCAGTAGGGACGGCAACGAGCCAGTTGGTAATTCCACATTCGAAAGATCCGGGGGCTATACTTAGGGGAGCGTCTTGCCTGCTATCGGGGCAATGCCTCGCCAAAGCCATCCATTCAGTTCGTCGCGAACCTTCCAGCGGCATCGTTCCGCAGGCCCGACTTTCGTTGCAAAGTCGTGAACACTTTCGCGGTCGGCCGCGAGTCGTGAGTTGGTATGCCAAAGTCCACCGCTACGAGTAGCAAGTGCTCTGCCCGCGGAGATCGATCAACTTGGCTCGCATTTATCGCGGTCGCGGCGTTGACGACGGGCTGCAGCGGACGCGGCGCCGCAGACGGCGGTGACGCGTCGGATTCATCGGCGCACGTGGTCGTTGGCGTCGTCCCGGTCGCTAGCCGCTTGTTTGCAACCACGATCACAGCCTTCGGACGTTGCGAGGCCCCTCCGAACAAGCTGGCTTTGCTCTCGCCGCAGGTCGAAGGGCAGGTGGCGCAGATTCACGCCGTGGAAGGCGAGTCGGTCAAGGCCGGTCAGCCAATCGTTGATCTGGACGCCGAACTGGCGCGGGCCGATCTGGCGGAAAAGGAAGCTGCGCGCAAAAGCCTGACCGCGGCTCTGGAGGTTTTGATCTCCACGCCCCGCACCGAAGAGCAGCTGGCAAGCAAGCTGGCGATTGAACATGCAAAGATCGCCGTGGAACGGGCTCAAGCCCTCGTCGATCGCTTGCGTCCGCTGCGTGCGCGCAACGAGGCGCCGGAGCAACAGCTCTACGACGCCGAGAAGGCCCTTGATCAAGCCCGCGTCCAGAAGGAGATGGCAGAGGCCCAATACAAAGTCCTGATGCTGCAACCGAGGGCCGAGGCGATTACCGAGGCCAAAGCGCATGTCGCGGTGGCCGAAGAAGCCGTGCAAACAGCCCGGGCGCATGTCAGTCTGTTCACGATCCGGGCCCCTATTGCCGGCACGCTCAATCAGCTCACCTGCCGTCCGGGCGAAACGGTCGCCATCGGCGCGAACATCGGCCATGTCGTCGACGATCAGTTGCTGCTCGTGCGGGGTTGGTTGCCGGTACGCAGTCGCAGTCTATTGAAAGTCGGCCAAACGGCGCACATCAGGCGACCGCGGCCAGACGTTCCTGGAGTCGAGTCGATGGCTGCTGTTGAGGGACAAGTCATGTTCATCGGGGGCGTCGCCGACAGTCAAACGGGCAACGTGCCGGTCGACATTTCCGTCAAAAACCACAACCGAGAGCTCGTCGTCGGCGAGACCGTGTACGTCGACGTTGCAGTCGGCGATCCGATCGCGTCGCTCGCCGTCCCCGCCAGCGCGGTGCATGACGAGGGGGAAGGGCCGTCGGTGACGATCGTTCGCGACGGAAAGGCCGTCGTGATGCATCCCCAAGTTGGAGAAACGCACGGCGGGTGGACGGCGATTTCCGGCGGCGATCTCTCTGTCGGCGATCCGGTGGTCGTCGACGGGGCGTACAATTTGCCCGACGGTTCCGAGGTGGAGGTTCGCGAAATCAACGCGGACGAAGTTGTCCCGACGAGTTCTTGAATCTGCGCCCGCACCCGATCGTTCCTGCGAAAGTTCGTCGCCGTGAGTTATTCTCAACCTGAAAACCAGGCTGCTGCCACGGCGACTGAAGCCGCGAATCTGGTCACGCGCGCCAAACCTTACTTCGGTTTTATTCTCCTGACGACGTTGTTACTGTCGGTCGTCGGCCTGCTTTCGATGCGGGAGATGCCCAGCGGGATCTATCCGGAAGTTGCCTTTCCGCGGATCGTCGTGATTGCCCAGACGCCGGGGTTGGCCGTCAAAGACGTCGAAGTCGCGGTGACGCGTCCGATTGAAGAAGCCGTCAGCATCGTCCTGGGGGTGATTCGCGTCCAGTCGAAGACGGTCCGCGGCGCGGCCGAGGCGTCGATCGATTTCGCGCCGGGCACGGACATGATTCAGGCGCTCAATGACGTTCGAGCGCGCATGGCGGAGGTCGGCTCCCAACTCCCCGCGGGGACGACCACGATCACCGAACGCCAAACTCCGTCGGTCTTTCCCATCATCTCCTTCGCCGTTACCGGCGGACGCGACCCCTCGGCGCTGTACGACTACGCCTACTACGACCTGCGTCCGCGAATCAGTCGCTTGTCGGACGTCTCCTATGTCACCGTGCAAGGAGGAGACGTCCGAGAGATCCTCGTCGAGGTGACGCCCGAGGCGTTGGTGGCGTCCCACCTGTCGATTGCCGACGTCGCCGATCGGATTGGCAAGGAACATCGCCTGAAAGCGGTTGGCCGGCTGGATCAAGGCATGCTGCAATATCAGGTTTTGGCGGACACGCAGACGGCCGATCCCGTCGAGCTCGAAAACCTGGTCATCGCCGAGAAGAACGGCCAACTGATTCGCGTCGCCGACCTCGGACGCGTCGTCATTTCCCACGCCGATCGCACAATGGCGATCCGCTCCAACGGACGCGACGCGGTCGCGCTGACCGTGTTTCGCCGACTTGGCGGAGACGCTTTGACGGTCTCCGCCGAACTGAAGGAGGTACTCGCGGACGCGGCGACGACGGCCCCCGCGGGCGTCAAGATCATGCCGGTGTACGATCAGGCGACGCTGGTCAGCACGTCGATCGCCAACGTCCGCGACGCCATCGTCATTGGCGGGGCGTTTAGCGTCATCGTCCTGTTGGTGTTCTTGAAGAGCTGGCGTGCTACCTTGATCGCCGCGTCAGCCATACCGCTGAGTCTCGTCATTACTTTCGTGTTCCTGCACCTCACAGGCGACACGCTCAATTTGATGTCGCTCGGCGGATTGGCCGTCGCCATCGGTTTGATTATCGACGACACCGTGGTCGTCGTCGAAAACATCGCCCGCCACCTCGCCGAAGGCGAGTCGGGGGACGGGGCCGTCGATCGGGCGAGCCGCGAAATCAGCGGCGCTTTGGTCGGTTCGACGCTGACAACGATCCTGGTTTTCGTTCCGCTGGCGTTTGTGCGCGGGGTCGTGGGGCAGTTCTTCCAGTCGCTCAGCTTGGCGCTGTCGGTCGCCTTGCTCGTGTCGATGGTCGTGAGCCTGACGATCATCCCCGTTGTCTCGGCGCGGTTCTTGAGTCGCACGCGATTGCCGGCCGGTGGTCCCATCTACAACGCTTTGGCCGGAGCCTATGAGAGTCTGCTTGACGTCGGCCTCAGCCGCCCGCGGTTGACGATCATCCTGGCCCTGCTGGCGTTCCTGCCGGCATGGTGGCTAGCGCTGCATGTGGAGACGGGTTTCATGCCCGAGATGGACGAAGGCGCTTTTGTCCTCGATTACGAGATGCCGGTGGGGACCTCGCTGTCCCAAACAGATCGCGTGTTGCGACGCGTCGAAGACGTTCTGCTGAATACTCCGGACGTCTCGGGGTACATTCGGCGGACCGGCGCGGAGCTGGGGTTCTTTGCCACCGAGCCGTTCACGGGGGATATCCTGATCAGCCTGAAGCCTGCGGATCAGCGACGGTCCATGGCCGAAATCGTTGATTCGTTGCGCGTTGATTTGGAGAACGCGGTTCCTGAACTCGCAACGGAATTCGTGCCATTGGTCGAGGACCAGATCAATGACCTGGCGGGGGTCCATCGTCCCGTCGAGGTCAAATTATTCGGTCCCGACGTGGCGCGGCTTCGCGAGCTCGCTGCGCAAACGGCTGAAGTTGTCGAGGGGATAGCCGGGACTGCGGACGTCAATTCCAACGTCCACTTGGGCAATCCCGACATCGTTATTCATCCCGACAGCGCCCAAACCGAGCGCGTCGGCATCTCGGAGCTGGACGTCGAAAACCAGTTGAACGCGGCCCTCTACGGTCAGGTCGCCAGCAGCGTCCCGGAAGAGGATCGTATGACCAGAATCCGCGTGCGCTATCCCGACCGGGTGCGTTTCGATCGAGGCCGCCTGGGCGAACTGCCAATCAGTCTTTCGACGGCCGCGACCACAGCGGCCACAACTTCCACGGGCGCGATCGCAACGGCCGCGCCGAATCCAGGCTTCGTTCCGCTGTCGCAACTGGCCGCGATTGACGTCGTCCGCAGCCCCAATGAGTTGTGGCGTGAAAACCAGCAACCTGTCATCACCGTCACCGCAGAGCTGGACGGCCGCGATCTCGGTTCCGTCAACCGCGAGTTGCAGACCAAGATGGCCGCGGTGTCGATGCCGCCTGGCTATCGCTGGGAACTGGCCGGCAATTATCGCAACCAACAGGAATCGTTCGCCAGTTTGTTGACGGTCCTGCTGGTCTCCGCGGCTCTGGTCTTTCTACTGCTGAGCGTTCAGTTTAAGAGCCTGTCGCTACCGGTGCTGATCTTTCTGGCGCAGCCGTTGTCCCTGATGAGTGCGCTGTTGGCGTTGTGGCTCACTGGCACGCCGCTGAACGTTTCGTCGTTCATGGGGGCGATTCTGTTGGTGGGACTCGATGTGAAAAACGGAATTATTCTCGTGGAATACATCGGCCAGCTGCGCGACGCCGGCGAGCCGCTCCACGAGGCCCTGCTCCATGCCGGGCGGACTCGCTTTCGCCCCATCGTGATGACGAGCCTCACGACAATCTTGGCCCTGTCGCCGCTGGCGCTCGGCATGGGGCCGGGAGCTCAAATGCAGCAGCCGCTTGCGATTGCGGTCATCGGCGGACTGACGGCGAATATGCTGCTGACCAGATTGCTGATTCCCGTGGGATATCAGCTGCTCATGGGGCCGGCAGAGGCGAAACTCCGATCGGCTGCGACAGCGGCTCCGCAGCGGGCGACGCCGGCGCCTTCAACGTGATCAATCGCGCCGGCGGCACCCCGGCAAACATCGTCACGTCCGCCGCCGCCTGGGCTATTTCGTTGAGCATATCCAGCTGCGCACGGCGCTCTTGCAGCAGGCTCGTCTGTGTCGCCAAGACGTTCAGGATGGTGGCTTGGCCCGCCTGGTATTGATCGACCACGCGCTGCAACTCGTCCTGGGTGTCGGGCGTGTTCGTCGCGGCCGCAGCGACCATCGCTAGCGCGCTCTCGTAGCGCTCGATAGCCGTTTCGGCCTCGACGATCGCGCGCAGTCGCAGTTGATCGCACGTCGTCATCTGCTGTCGCAATTCCGCGTCGCGCTGCGCGACGAGCGGCTTACCCGTGTTCCAGATGGGAAGATCGGTCTGCGTCCGGAATCCCGCGAACACCGTGCCGGCGTCATCGCGCTCATAGAACGGCCCCGCCTGCAGGTTGGGAATGCGGTTGGCGCGGGCGAGGTTCGCGCCCGCACGAGCGGCGCTGACGCCCGCGGCAGCGGCCAAGACGTCGGGTCGCACTCGGGCAAGCGCCGCCGCCGTGGACGTTGTCGGCTCACACGTCGCGAATTTGCCGAGATCTCCTCCGCCGGTGGCGGAGACGGGAATCCAGTCGAACTGTTCAAGGCTGCCTGTCAACTCGATTTGTTGCTGGCCAACGAGGTTGACCTGCCTGCGAAGTGCTTGCAGTGCGACGTGGTAGGCGGTGTCCGCCAATTCGGCCTGCTTGCGACTCCGCCGCGCCACGCTTTGGGCCATCGCGACTTCCGGACCGGTCGCCAGCGCCGCCTCGAATTGTCGTTCGACGATCCCCTGAAGCTGATCATTGAGTGCGGCGGTTTCTCGCTGCAGGTCGCGGAGGTCGCGCTGGTAGAGGGCCGTGAAGAAAAGCCGCTCGGCCTGAGCGGCGCTCGCCAATTCCGCTTGCACGACGTTCCACCGAACTTGGGTCAGCGCCGCGGCGGCGCCTGCCTCGCGGTATGACTTCTGATGAGCCAACTCAAGGGTCTGCATCAACAGAACATAGTTCGTGACCGCGCCCTTGTCGCCGTCCGCACCGCGAGCGTAAGGCAGCACCTCAAGTTGCACGTACGGATTCCACGGGTATGTCTCGGCCACGCGGTAGACGGATCGGGCAACCGGTTCGCTCGCCCGCAGAGCAACAAGATTTGGATTGCGATCCAAGGCGACGGCAATCGCGTCGTCGAGCGTCAATGACAGCAGTGCCGGCGTTTGATACGAAGCGGGCAAGGCCTCGGGGACGGGAGTCGGCTGCGCCGTTTCGCCACCGAGTTCGGCGGTCGCCGCGAGCGTCACCGGCAACGTGCTGGCAGGAAAATCAATCTCGGCGGCGGGAGGCGCGACCGGCGGGGCCACAGCATTTGGAGCCGAACTCGCGATGCGGTGGGTTGCTTGCGGTGGCTTCGTCGAGCGACAGCCGACCGCGGCGAACGACACTACGGCGCCAAGGCAGCAGATTCTCGCCCCACGTAACATCGAGATTCCCGAATCGCAGCCCTCAGGAATTGCTCCCGAAGCGAGAACAAGAGAAGGTCGCGCGCAAGGCGGACCACTGCTGTTTCTTCGGCGATTCAGCCGGACAATTCCAGGCGAACCGTGCTAGCTGGACGAAAGAATGCCGAATAGGGTGCTGCTAGCTGTCGCCTCGCTCATCGTAATCCTCCGTGGCGCGCTTGTCGGACCGAATATGAAGCACGGCGTTCAGATCAATCTGTTGGCGCCAGCGGTCGGCGCCCGGCGTCAATACTTCCCAGCAATCGCAGCAAACCATCGAGAATTGTCAGCGGATGCGGCGGGCAACCGGGGATGTAGAGATCAACGGGGACCACGCTGTCCGCCCCGTTGTGTTGCTCGGCATGACCGATATACGGCCCGCCGCTGATGGCGCACGCTCCGACCGCAATCACAATCTTGGGTGCAGGCGTTGCATCGTAAGTCTTCTTCAGCGCGAGTTTCATGTTCTCTGTCACCGGGCCGGTGATGATCAGCCCGTCGGCGTGGCGCGGCGAGGCAACGATGTTGATGCCGAACCGGCCGAGGTCGAAGACCAAGGTTCCCAGCACATTGACGTCGGCTTCGCAGGCGTTGCAACCGCCTGCGCTCACCTGCCGCAGTTGCAGCGATCGGCCAAAGAGCCGCCGGCTCTTCTCGTCGAGCGCCTGCGCGAGCGCGACGGCCCGCCCGTCCATCACGAGATCGCTGCGTTGGGCGAAAGCCATGCGAAAATCGCTGCTGTACTGAATGGCGCCTTCGGGGCAGGCGTCCATGCAATCCGTGCAAAACAGACAGCGACCGAGATCGAGCTGCAGCGACCCGTTGAAGGTGATCGCGTCGGTCGGGCACGCATCAACACACGCGCGGCAACCGTCGGGACACTTGGACAAGTCGATGATCGGCAACCCGCGGTAGCGCTCCGGCAGTGGCGGCGGATCGCCATCGGGCCAGGACAGGGTGCGATAGCCCTGCTTGAGTCGTTCGCGAAGGACTTTGAACATCAGAGACGTTCCTGTGATCGGGTCGCAGCCGGTTGCATAGGAGTTTGAACGGGAAATCGATCGAGAACGGCTACAAATCGTGTCCGCAGTACGAGAGGTTGAAGCTCTTATTGTTCACAGGAAAGTCAGAGATTTCCTGATTTCGAAGCGCCATCGCCAGTCCGATCCAGTTGTGGAAGCTGGGGTCGACGATCTTGTAGTGTGCGAATCCGCCGGCCTCGTCCGTGATCGCGACGTGGCAGATTTCGCCACGCCAACCTTCCGTTAGCGAGATAGTCAGTGCGCTCGGGCGCAGCGGGCCGAGGTCTCGTTGCACGCCCCCTATGGGCAGCGCGCGAAGCTGCTCCCGTAGGAACCGCGCGGACCGCTGGATCTCCAGCCAGCGAACGTACGCCCGGGCGAAGACGTCGCCGGTATGCCACACCGAGACGGGAATCTGCGCAAAGCGATACATGCCGGACGGGAAGTCACGGCGTGCGTCGCGGTCAATTCCACAGGCGCGGCCGGCCGTGCCAACCAGCCCCAGGCCGTCGGCGACGTCGCGCGAGACCGTGCCGCAGTTTTCAAACCGCGCCATGGCGGTCGGCACGTCCCACATCAGTCTCGCCGCTCCCGAGACGTCTTCAAACGCGGCGGCCGTTCGCTTCGCCAGTTCCTCGACCAATCCGTCGTTCAGATCCCATCGCGTGCCGCCGGGCCGAACGAGCGACCGGCCGAAGCGGTTGCCGCACATCAGCGCCGTTGCGTTGAGCCAGTCGCCGCGGATTCGTCCGCAGAATGACGCCGTCGGCAAGAAACCGACGTCCGTCGCAAGCCCGCCGAGGTCGCCCGTGTGATTGGCCAGCCGTTCGAACTCTAATGCCAGGCAGCGGATCGCCTGGGCGCGCAACGGCGCCTCTGTTCCAGCCAAACCTTCGAGCAACTGGCAATACGCCGTGGCATGCCCGGTCGTCGTGTCGCCGGCCGCCGTCTCGATGTAATGCAACGTACGCTTCGTTGGACCGCCGACGAGTGATCGCTCGATGCCGCGGTGCTGGAACCCCAATTCGATCTCCAGCGAAAAGACATTTTCGCCGTGACACTGAAAGCGAAAGTGCCCAGGTTCGATCACGCCGGCGTGGACCGGTCCCACGGCCACTTCATGAATCTCCTCGCCGCGGACTTTGAAGTAGTCCGTTCCGTCGGGCTGCACGCACGGCAGGATTTCCTCGTCGTCCGTTCGTCCCCAGGCGTCGCGGCCGCGGACGTAGGAGTGATGAAAGCGGATCGGCTTGAGCCACGGATGACCTGCGGGTACGACGCCCCATTGCTCGGCGATCTCGCGTTCGAACCAATGCGCTTGCGAAACGTTGCGAGTCAGCGACGCGTACCGCTCGCCGACGTCGGTTGCCATAACGCAAAGCCGCCCCGTCATCAGGTGATTCGTCACGGCGTACAGCCGCACGGAGTGCTGCGTCGCGGGCACGCCAAACAGCGCCGACAGGCCGCTGCTGTTGCTGTCCAAGTCGTTCGCAAGCCATTCGGCAAAATCTTCGCACGATACGACCGGCACGTCGGCGAGCGCAACCGGCTGGCAATTGAAGGTCGTCAGTGATTCGTCGATCGCCGCCATTACGAAGCCTTCTCTATTTCGCTAGGTTGCGTGTCAAACCGGCTGCCGGCTGCGCGGACGGCCTCGACGATTTGCTTTGTACCGGCCTTTGCGTTTAGCGCCGCCAGCACAGAGTCAACCCTCAGGACGGCGCCGAGCCGGGCCAGCAATTGCAGGTGATCGTGTGCGGTCGGACAGATCATCAAAAACAACTTGTCAACGGGCTTGCCGTCGCGGCTGTTGAGGTCGAGGGGCTGGCTCAGATAACACAGCCTGACAACCGGGGCGCCGACCGTCAGAATGATCGGTTGCCGGGGATGCGGAATCGCCACTCCCCCGCCAATGGCCGTGCTGCCGACTTCCTCTCGCATCAGAATCAGTTCAAGCACCGCGTCGGCGCCAAATGAATCCGGGATCGGCAACCCGTCGAGCGCGTTGCCGAGGATCTCGCGCAGGTCGGCGCCGCCGACGTCCTGGAGGACTCCGCCGATTTCGAGGGCGTCTGCCAGGTGCGTGGCCGAGGGATTCAGGTCGCCATTGACCTTGAGGTAGATCTCCGGCTTGAACGGTTGACGCCGCACGGCGGCCCATTCCAACAACTCAGCCTGGTTGAAGTAGTACTGTCCGCCGACCAGCTCGGCGGGCAAATTGTCTTGGGTGATCCATTCGATGAGCTTCGTCTCTGCGACGTCGAAAACCTTCGCGGCCTGTTTGAGGGAAAGCAACATGCTCGGCTCTTTCTGACTCAGAAGCGATGAGGCTGGCAATTCGCGACCGCGCGAACCTCAACGATCGGGTATCTGTTGCAGGAACTGCAGGGCGTTGGCGACTCCCGTGGAGAGAAACGGGGGAGTGTACACGCCGAGCACAAACACGAGCAGGACGCAGATCACGACGGGAATCACCATCGGCAGGTTATCGCGGTATTCGTTGGCGCCGGCGGCATGCTCGCCCGATTCGGCCGGACCCAGTGAACAGCGGATAAGCGTATTGCCTATGCCCCAGAAGACCAGCAGCAATAGCACAAAAAACAGTGCGCCGCTCACGGCGTGTCCCGTCGCGAACGCCCCGCAGAGAATCTGATACTCGCTGACGAACGGTCCAAACAGCGGGGAGCCTGTAATGGCAAAAAAGCTGATCAGCATCAGCCAGCCGCTCCACGGCACGCGCTTTAGCACGCCCTGAATCTGATCGGCCGCGCTGGTGCCGTAGGCCCGATGAATGTTGGCGGCCGCGAGGAACAAAGCGGCTTTGCACAGGCCGTTGTGAACGACGTGCAGTAGCGATCCAGCCGCAGCGGCGCCGCCGACGCCCATGCCAAACACGAGCATCCCCATATGCTCGACGCTCGAGTACGCGAGCAGTCGTTTGATGTCGCGTTGATTAGACATGAACAGCGCCGCGGCGCCCATCGACAGCAGTCCCATGAAGATCAGCATGCCGTGCAGGTATTGGTCGTCATGTGCGATGTGAGCCAGATGGTAGAACCGCAATACGCATAAGAACGCGCAACTTGTCAATCCACCGGCGAGCAGCGCCCCCACGAGGCCGGGCGCCTCGCCGTAGGCGTCGGGCTTCCAGGTGTGCATCGGAGCCAAACCCATCTTCGTGCCGTAGCCGATTAACAGCAGGACAAACGCCGCGTGCAGCCAGGACGGCGAAAGCTTATGCGACTGTCTGACCAGTTCGTCGACCAGCAGCGTCGATTCCGAACCCGCCTGTACCATGGAATAGGCGAGGAAAAACGATCCGAGCAGCGCCAACGCAATGCCCACGGAGCCGATCACCAGGTATTTCCAGGTGGCCTCCAGCGAGCGTGGATTGTGGTTGAAGTAGATACAGGGCGCGGTTGCCAGCGTCGTGGCCTCCATCGCCACCCACATGAGTCCCAGGTGGTGAGCGAGCGTGACCAACGACATCATTGCCAGAGCCAGTAGCAGGCAACCGCACAACACTCGGTTGTCTCGCTCGGTCCGCAGTCGGAGATACGCCGGAGCGTAGAGGGAACACACGAAGAACAAAACGCTGATGAAGCCGATAAACAACCGGCTGAGCGGATCGACCGCAATCCAACGATCCAGGGCCCATTGGTCCCCTTGCGCAAGCACCCAACCCGCGACGACCATGTGAGCGAGGCCCGTAACGGGCAGCACCCATGGACGCCAGCGGTTCGACGGCATTACGAATGCCAAACCGGCGGCGGCAAGCGGCAACAGGAACAGCAAGAGCATCATGGGGGCAGTTTCTCAACGAATGAATTGGCAGCACGAACGTGCGTTCGCATTGGTGACGCCAGGAAAACTCCGCGGAAGCAACCAAGAAAACGCACCGGCTCCATTCGGTCGTGACAGGCGGCGCGCTGCAACCGGCCCCGAGCGTCCGAGGAGCCTGCGCCCAATCCTGGCACAATGACGGCAATAGCGCTCGCCAGCGGAGACGCGTTTGTCGCAACACATGTGCCGATTCTGTCGATACAAGTCAGCCTGCTCATTCCTTCAGATTTGACAGGTGTTCAACGCTCGCCTCGGGAAAGGCCCGGCTGACGTGGTTGAAAATGATGCCCATGACGAACACGCCGACAAACAGGTCAAGCACGATGCCTAATTCGACCATGATGGGGACGGCTTCGATCAGCAGTAAACCAAAAATGAAGATGCCGTTTTCCAGCACGATGTAGCCGAGCACCTGGCCCAGCGCCTCGCGTCGCGTACACAGCACCAGAAATCCGCAGACGGCCGTCGCCAGTGCGGCGGGAATGGGGAGATGGCTGACGTGCTGCTCGGCCATCGGCAGCGACCGAGCAAACACGATCGCTAGCGCCGTGCCGATCCCGCCCATAAGCAACGGGGGAATGACGCCGATGGTCGACGTGAGGGAAGAACGTACGTCCGCCACGCGCATTGCCCGCAACAAGAACCGTGGAATCAGCCACCCCTTGATCGCGACAATGGCGACCGTGAGTCCCAGCAGCCGAACGCCCGTCACGGCGTCCAGCGAACCGGCGCGATCTGCCATGGAGAATCCCGTGTGAGCCACCGGGTACAGCAAGCCCAGCAGCGCTCCTTGCAGCGCCACCGCATAAATCACCTCCTTCAGGCTGGTGACCGTCAGGATGTAGAAATTCAACAGCAGGGCGATCACGAGCCCGGGATCAAGCAGCAAATTGCTCATGGATAACTCAGCAGCAGAATCACGGCGAACAACGATACGACGCCGGCGCCGATCAGCAGCTTGGGAATCTCGGCCATCTTCAAACGAGCCATGACGGACTCGACCGTTCCCACCAGAACCGCGACAAAAAGCGTGCCCAGCAAGAAGACAATCCAGTCCAAAAGCGAATTCCCCGTGCGAAAAGGCAGCACGAGATTGACGATCATGGCGACAAACACAAACAGCTTGATCGCGGCTCCGTAGATGATCATGCCAAACGCTGGTCCACTGTGGTCGAGCACCATCACCTCGTGAATCATCGTCAGTTCGAGGTGCGTATTCGGGTCGTCAAACGGAATCCGACAGTTCTCGACCAGCAGCACGACGAACCAGCATACGGCAACCAGCAGCAGCGGTGCGGCGGACGCGTGCCAGCCACGCGCAACCGCATCGCCCAGCAGTGCATTCATCTCCAACGAACTGCTGATTCGCGAGAGCACCAGTAATCCCAGGAACAGCACCGGCTCGGCGAGGCAGGCGAATGTCGCTTCCCGCGCGGCGCCCATCCCCTCGAAAGCCGAGCCGGTGTCGAGCGCCGCGGTCATCGTGAAGAATCGCCCCAGCGACAGCACATAAGCAAATAGGATCACGTCGCCGTTGAAGGCGAGCGGAGCGCTGGCATGCCCGAGCGGCACGACCATTGCCGCTACCAAGGCCGTCGCCAGACCGACCACAGGTCCGAACCGGAACACCCAGGTCGTCGTTTCGCTGAAGACCGATTCCTTCCGCAGTAGTTTGGCAAGGTCGAAGTAGGTTTGCAAAAGCGGCCTCCCGCGGCGGCCGCCGAACATCGCTTTCGTGCGGTTGATGACCCCGAGCAGCAGCGGTGGAAACAAGAGCACCGTCAGCACGTGCAAAACGCTGTGAATCGACAGTGAGTCAAACATTGGGAACACTCATGACCCCGCTGGTTTCCACAGCAGCAGGCCAACGACGATCAACAGAATGTACAACAAATAGACCTGCAGACTGCCCTGCTGTAAGTGTCTCGACAGACCGAACAGCCACATGAAGAACCGAGTTGCCGGGTTGACCGCGCGCTGCAGGACAGTGTCGTCAACATGGCTTTCAAAATCGACGTCTGCCGGGAACAGCGTGTCGATTTTCGGCAAGTGGATCCGTGGGCGCAGCGCCCAGCCGAAGAGACCGACCAGCCATTGAGCGAACGACGAGGAGGAATATTGCATCCGCGCCGACGGGGCCGCGTAGCCGCAGTCCCACGTCAGCGACTTGGGCGACGTCCGCACCCGTCGCAGCAGCACGATCGTTCCCACTGCCAGCAACGCAAACAGGATGCCCGCCACGATGCTTACCGGAACCAGTGGCGCCAGGGTCGAAAGCGACAGTTCTGCGACGCGCGCGTTCAGTCCTGCATCAGCGGCCACCCATGTCGAAGCCGCTTGGTCCAGTGCAGGAGCGAACAACACGGGGGCGACTCCAATCAGCGCGCAACAGCCCGCCAATAGAATCATCGGGCCGGTCATCGCCGGGCCGGACTCATGAACACGAGCGGTTCGCTCACTGCGGCCGGCCCCGAGGAAGACGATGCCGTACACCTTAACGAAACAGGCTGCCGCCAGAGCTCCCACGAGCGCCAGCCCCGGCGCCGCGAACGCCGCCGCCGAGGCCATCGAGCTTTTATCGGCTTGAATGGCGCCGAACAGCCCGAGGTAGATCAACAATTCCGACACGAAACCATTCAAGGGAGGCAATCCGCAAATGGCGACCGCACCAATCAGAAAGCATGTCGCCGTCGTCGGCATGCGTCGCCCGAGCCCGCCCATCACGTCCAGATCTCGCGTCCCCATGCTGTGGATGACAGACCCGGCGCCAAAGAACAGCAGCGACTTGAACAACGCGTGATTCCACACGTGCAGCAACCCGCCGCAGATTCCCAACAGCACCCACTCCGCATGTCCCGTCGCTCGGCCCACTAGAGCCAAGCCGAGACCCATGACGATGATGCCGATGTTTTCGATGCTGTGATAGGCCAGCAGACGCTTGATGTCGTGCTGCCCGATCGCGAACGCAACGCCCAGCACTGCGGAGATCGTGCCGACAGCGAGTGTGAGGAGTCCCCATGAGAGCGGAATCTCGGGGAAGAACGAGGCGACGCGAAATATCCCGTAGACGCCCATTTTGATCATCACGCCGGACATAATCGCGGACACGTGGCTGGGCGCCGCGGCATGAGCGCCAGGCAGCCAAACGTGAACGGGCATCAGACCGGCCTTTGTTCCGATTCCAAACAGCGCCAGCGCCGCCATGCCAACGGCGGCGGCCGACGTCGAATCGGGGAGCGTCGAGTACGTGAATGAGCCCGTCTGCGAGTACAGCAGGGCGAACACTCCGAACGCGCTCAACGTCGCCAGATGGCTGGCGGCTATATACAGCCACGCGGCTCGCCGCGTTTCCGCCAACTGATCCTCAGTCGCCACGAGAAACATCGCCGAGACGGCCATCGTCTCCCAGCCGAACAGAAACAACAGTCCGTCGCCAGCCACCACCAGCACGACCATTGCCGCCGTCATCAATCCGAGGAAGAACGACACCCGCCGTGCGTTCGCCGCCCCTTCGCGCTGTGGCCAGTATTGCAGTCCGTAAATCGACGCCAGTCCGCACACCAGCAGCACTGGCGCGAGAAAGAAGGCGGACAGTCCGTCCATGGCAACGATAAAGTCGCTCCCAGGCACTGGGCTGGGACAACTCAGCGGCGCCGCCGGCCCGTCGACGAAGAACATCCAAACCGCTGCTAACCCCAGCCCGCATCCTGCCACATTCATCAAGGCGGCAAGCGACTGCCCCGTGCTGGATCGCGCTGGCAAGGCGACAGCCGGCCAGCCGCTCAGCGCGGACAGCGCCGCCCCGGTCAAGATGAGCGTATGGCAGTCCAAAAGAAGACACCTCGGATGCCGCGTTCAGACCGGATGCCGCGATAAAAGCCCCCTGCTGGCCGGGTGACATGCTCCGTCGACGCGAACTTAGCGCAATCGCGATTGTCACGACCAAAGCCCCGCGTGTCACCACCGCAACATTACAAATTGCAAAGACTGGAGGTGATCGCGAATCGGCAGCGCCGTTTGTCGCGTGAGATGGAATTGGAACGTGGCAAGTCAACCACGCGAGATCATCAAAGGGCACCCCGGCTGCACTCTGGTCTGTATTCACCCCCAGAAACATTCACCCCCAGAAACCGGCCCAACAATCGGGGGCGACCACAATGTGCGGTTGCCATCGGTTTTCGCACAGTGGCGGACCGGTGTTCTTGCGTGCCGATTGCCCCAATCGGCGACACCGCTCTAGGGACGCCTGCTTCCCGGTCGCCCCCACCGCCTAGGACTTTGACGAAGACCGCAATCCGGTACTCAGCTGGCGGGTCGACATCCTACCACCTCCTGGAGCAGCACCGACTGCGCGAGCAGTTCCATGTCGATGAAGTCGCGGCGCAGCGACGCTGGAAGGCTTTTGTTGTCGCCGCCGCGGCGGCGCGAGGTTTGCGGCGTTATCCGAGCAGGGGATGCGGCATAGCGTCCCGCGCCGCTCGCCGTCACTTGTCTCTCTGGAAGTCGCGCTGAGGATTGCCCCAGCGCACGCTTCCGCTTTTCGAAAGGCCGACCGCTAGTCGTCGGAACATCTTGCCTCATTGTTGTTTGCGGAGCGAGGGAACCATGGACGAGCAATCCTCTGCAGCGGCTGGCTTGCCGGATCGGCGGCCGCAACCGCCTGATTCATCAGCTCACGCCCACGACGCGGGCGGAGATCGCGTGGCGGAAATCGCACAGCAGCGCATCCAAATAGCCCACCACCGCAGCCTAAAGCACGTCCATTGCGAGCACGTCGACGGAGTCCTGTGGTTGCGGGGCGAGGTTGCGACGTTTCACCATAAGCAAGTTGCACAAGAGTGCGTACGGGACCTGCCCGGCGTCACTCGAATTTTGAATTTGCTAAACGTCGTGCCTCGGGAGAACGGCCGCCAGAGGGGAGCCGGGTGACCTGAGACAGATAACAGGCGACCACGCCCACCGTCTTACCGAGGGGAAAGCACGTCATGGCGCCAGATACGAAACCTGTCACTAACGCGCGGAACGCAATGCCCGGCGGCGTGGTCGTCACGGGGCCTGTCTCCAAGGAACAAGAGGCGATTCTGACGCCAGCCGCACTGGCGTTCGTCGCGGAGCTCCAGCGGGAATTCAATCCGCGACGCTTGCAGTGCCTCGCGGCGCGCCAAGCTCGACAAGCTCGTTTCGACGCGGGGGAGGACCCCGACTTCTTGCCGCAGACGGCTGACGTGCGCCGCGGCGACTGGCGCGTGGCGCCGCTGCCGGCCGATCTGCTCGATCGGCGCGTGGAAATCACCGGGCCGGTGGACCGCAAGATGGTGATCAACGCCCTCAACT
>JAGQOU010000558.1 GCA_020427145.1 Planctomycetales bacterium
TGTCCAGGGTCAGCAAGGCATCGCAACCTGACTCGCCGATTAACTCGGAATCCGAACCCGTCAGGTCGATTGTGAGCCTACCCTTGTCATCCTCGGTATAGTAACGCTGCGACGTGACGTGACTGTTATTTCGTGTATTTCGTGCGCCCGCGCCGGACGCCCCAAGTGCTGGCGGCGCCTCCTGGTCTCGCACTTTGTTGGCCAGCAGATCGGCGCTGTACTCCGCTGCGACGAGCCACTCCTCCGGAACGCTCTCGGTCTTGTGCTCCCACCACGCGCCATGAGCTTCTACTTTGGGCGATAGACGCTGGTAGTTCACTCCGGTCAGCCGTCCGACACGTGGTAGATTCTGGAAGTCACGTCGTAGATTCTGGAAGTAAAGAGGTACGCGACATGTTGAACCTGAAAACCATTTCAGAAGCGGGCTATGTTGTTCCTCGCAGGCCTTGCAGTCCGTCATTTCGTGCCGCAGCAACCAATTCATGCCGCTCCACCACGTGTTGCGGGCAAATACAAACTCGCCAAAGTAGACCCGCAAATCGGCGGTCGCGACGAATAAGTTGTCGTAGCGTTTGCTGATCGAGGCCGACCACCCCGCTGCGTCGGGACGTCTGACGATGTTCGAGCTATCCGCATCCTCCGCGCCATCCGCATCCTGCTCGATTTTAATTCCGCCGGGGCATTCGACAATCTTCGCGGCAACCGCTTTCTGCTTGAGTTCATCGCAGATCGACGGAAACTCCGGCGATTCGCATGACCCAGGCGTCGCGGCGATGAGCGCCGTCAATGTCGGTTCGTAGTCGAGGTCGCGAATGATTTGCAGATCTTGGTTGTATTCCTCGTTCGTGCGTCCGCTAAAGAGATACGTCAGCCTGCGACACTCAGTTCGAATGATGTCGATATCAGCGTTGCGCCATGCGCGTGCCACCGCATCCTTAGGCTGGCAGGCTCGAATCAAGTCGACTAACTCCATCGATTGTCGACTGATGGCGAGCAGCGTGGCCGCCGAGGGCCACCGCTGGACGTGGGGATGAGATTTCGTGCCTGGCATATTGAAGACTCGGCCTGAACGTCCGGAAACAAGGCGAGCGGTCGATGCTGGTATTCTATCCGATGCGACGAGCGACTTCTAATCCCTTCGCCAAGTCCCGCTCGGCGTACACTTGCGTCACGTCGGCTTTGGCGTGGCCGAGAACGATTTGAGCCGCCTCAAGTCCGAACTGCCGTCGAATCTCGGTCGCCGCCGCGTGCCGTAGCCGGTTGGGGCTCCAGCGTTCCACGCCGGCTTTGACGGCGCCACGGCGGACGGCAGCGCCATAGCTTTGCGTGTCGTAGCGGTCGCCTGCTCGTTTCTTTGGCTTGCGAACTTTGTTGGCGCCTGGACGATTTCCGCAGGACAATGGCGTTTTGCGGGCCGCGTGCTGGGCTGCCAGCCGCTTGGCTTCGCTGTCGCACGGTCGGAAGCAGAACGCCTCTGGGTCGCGTGCCAAGTACTTCAGCAGCACGCCTTGCGCCTTGGGACCGATGAAGATGGTCCGCTCTTTGCCGTGGTGAGCCGTCTTGTGAGCCGCCGGACAATACAGCCATACTTCGCCGGAACGGTCCACGTCGCAGGGTCGCAGGCCACAGACCTCCGCCGGTCGGCAACCGGTGGCGCGCTGGAAACGAACCATATCGGCCACCACTTCCGGCAGTGCGGCCAGCGTCGCGTCGACCGTGGCGTCATCGACCGGCAGGACCGGCGACGTCTCTCGGGCCTCACTCTTGCCCTTCCGCAGTCCGGGGACGATGGCGAGTGTCTGCGGAACCGACGCCGGGATTCGCCCCTCGGCAGCAGACCAGCGGAAGAAACGAACAATCCTCCCCACGTCCTTGTTGATCTGCCCGCGGCTACGCCCCGTGGCGATGAACTTCTCCCGCAGGGCTTTCAGCTGCAGTACGCCGAACTCTGCCGCTGCAGTCCGCCCGTACAAGTCGACCAGCGGCCTAATGATGAACTTGACGCGGCGCCACTCGCTGTTGAACGCCGTGCCGTATTGTTGCTCGGCGAATTTCACATAGTCGGCTGCTAACTCGACGACGGTGACGACGGCTTCGGGTGTGCCGTAGCTGCTCGACCGACCGGACGCCAGCCACTCCGTGATAAGTCGGTCGTACTCGATGCGGCTGGCCTTTGTGCCGTGGGGACCAAGGTAGCAATCGCGACCGTTGATGGTGACGACGGCTTGCCCGCTCGCCCGGTGCTTGCGGTACTTAGGGACAGAATGCCCAGAGATGCGCGGCATGATGCAGGTCTCCCATTGTGAAGGAGAATAAAACGGTATTTACCGTTTTATTCCCTCGGGAAACGCCGCACTGCCGACCGCCGGCAGGTAACCTAAACGCTTGATTCGGCGGGGTTTAAGTCAAGTACACCCCGGAGGATTCGAACC
>JAGQOU010000559.1 GCA_020427145.1 Planctomycetales bacterium
GACGCATCGAACTGAACGACAACCCCGCTTCGCCCACGACGCTACTCAACAACAATGGCACCCTTACGGCCGGCTACTCGGGCGGCATTGTGTTTTTGCCCCAGCCTGCCAGCCGGCTGCACATCACCGCGACCAACGGCAACGCGCGGGTCGACCTCGACGGCTCAGGCGGCAACGGCCAGGTGGATGTGTTTAGCAATGCCACGCTTGATATCGACGTCGCAGTGAACGACGGCGTCGACGGCACGATGAATCTGTCGGCCGGCTCCACGCTCGACGTCCAGGACGCGTGGTCATTCGGCGGAGCGATGAACGTCAATACGCCAGGCGTGTTCATCGGTTTCGGCGGGGCGGCAGCCACGATCGACGGCGGAACGGTCACGCAGTACGGCGGGACCATCATGCTCGATACTCCTAACGTCGATGCCCTTCGATTCGCCGCTCCGTTCATCGCCAATGGCGGAGCGATCGTCAACCACGGCCGCATCACCTTCGATGCCGACGCCACCATCAATGCGGGCTCCGACTTCCAGATGAACGGCGAATACGCCAGCATCATTGTCGGCGCCGGCGCCACGGTGCGCATCGACGATGTCAACTACAACCTCGACGGCGACGGCACCGCGACCAACGTCGCCACGGTCGGGGAAGGCGGACGACTCGACCTCAACCTGGGGGCCGGCGCCGACGTCGTCATGGACAACGTCATCAACCTCAACGGCGGACAGCTCGATGTCTCGACCGCCGGATCGAGCTGGACCATCAGTCGCGAACTCAATCTGGCCAACACCGGCTCCAACGCCCCGGCGGTTAACGGCGACGCGGTGTCGGTGGGGAACGACTCGTCGGCCATACTCGCCGTCGTCAAGGTCGGTGGGACGGGCATCTCCAACCTCAACGCTCCCGTCACGTTCATGAGCGACACCCAGGTCGACATTGCGGCCGGCGCCACGCTGCGAACCTCCACGGCCACGTTCGAGTCGGTCAACGGCGTCTCCAACGCCAGCTTCACCGGCGCCGGCACGTGGCGCATGGCGGGCACGAACACCTTCAACGAAGCGACCACCATCAACATGACCGGCGGCACGGTCGATCTCGATTCGAGCGGCGACCTGTTGTCGCTGGCTGCCAACGACACGTTCGTCAACGCTCCGCTCACGCTCAACGTCGGCACGCTGGCCAGCTATGGCAAGACCGGCATCGCGATTTTTCCCTTCCCCGCCTCGCGCAGCGATTTGAACGTCGACCACAACGCGGGAACTGGCTCGCTGACCGTGAATCTCGACGACCCCAATGCCAGCTGGACGCTTAACGGCGTGGGCGTGCTGAACCTGACCAACGACAACTCGGCCGCCACGCTGCTCGCGGGCAACGACCTGCAGGCACAGGGCACGATCAATGTGGTCGGCGATGTGCGGAGCGACGCCCGCATCGACCTGACCGGCACCCTCAACATCGGCACCGCCGGCCAGCCGTTCCGACTCAGCGGCGGCAACGCGTCGACCAACGTCAACACCATCGCCGGCGGCTCGGTCATCGGAGCGGGCATCTTGGGAGCCGATAGCGGCACGGCCCTCTACGGCCACGGCCTGATCGACACGGACGTATCGTTTGCCGGCAACGCCCAGCTGGTGGCCCGCGACGGCACGTTGGTCGTCAACGGCGCCCTCACCGACTACGGACGCGTGGGAACCAGCGGGGCGGCGGCCGTGCTCGACGTCGGCACGCCGTGGTCGGTGGCGGCCGGCCAGGTGGTGCGTTTGGAAGAGGGCAAAATCATCGGCAGTCCCATCAACAACAGCGCTGGCGAAATCTACGGCCATGGCGAAGTCCAGGCCCGCGT
>JAGQOU010000040.1 GCA_020427145.1 Planctomycetales bacterium
TGCCAGGCGCCGTTGTCGGTCGTGTAAAACACGAGCGTGTTCTTGTCCAAGCCCAGCTCGCGCAGCTTGTCCATCAGGCGCCCGATGCGCGCGTCGAGTTCGACGACCGAGTCGGCGAACTTCGACTTGGAGAGCGACTTGTGCTCGAACTCCGGCGCCGGCAAGTTGGGCTGATGCACCTTCATGAAGTTGACGTTGATAAAGAAGGGCTGATCCGGCTTCTTAGCAGCCTGTTCCAAGAACTTCAGGCCCGACTGCTCGACGTACTTGTCCATGAACGGAATGCCGACGACGCCCTTTTCCGGCGTGTCGACGTACTGCCCGTTAACTTTCCAATCTTCGTGAGGCTTCTCGCCCGCCTTGCCCGACAGCGAGCCCTTGGTCACCTTGTCGAACATGGCGCGCAGCTTGGGATCCATGTCGGGGAACCACGTCGGGTCGCCGTAGGTGTAGGCGTTGCAGTGATACAGAAAGCAATGCTCCATCTCGTCGTAGCCATGGGCGTTGGGCAGAGCGAAGTCGGCTTCGCCCAAATGCCACTTGCCGGTGAAGTAGGTCTGGTAGCCGGCTTTCTTGAGGACCGAGGCGAGCGTCCACTCGGCCGCGGGCAACCCGCCGCCTTGCCCCTGGAAGGCTACGGTGGTCAATCCGCTGCGATTGGGGATCCGGCCGGTCTGCATGGCGGCCCGCCCCGGCGTGCAACTCGGCTGGGCGTAAAACGAGAAGAACGTCATTCCCTCGGCGGCCAAGCGATCGATGTTGGGAGTCGGCATGCCGCGCCCTACGCCGCCGCCGTAAGGCCCCAGATCGCCATAGCCGGTATCGTCCGAGACAATGAACAAGATGTTCGGCTTGGACTGTTGAGCAAGCGCTCGGTCGCAAGCGCCCAGGGTGGTCAGCGCGACCATGGCGAGCGGCATCGCACCGCGTAGCAAGGAATTAAGAGTCTTCATCAATTGCTCCCTAAAAAACCGTTGCTCGGATCAGTCAGACCAACGACTGATCTGCGAATTGTCTACTTGATTTGCACTGAGACGGCGTCGATCGTGCCGGTGAAGGGGAAGGGAGGCTTGTAGGCGTTGGTGACGGGCTGGCCGCTGTCTTCGCCGATGCCGAAGGTGTCGATGCCGAAGCGCCCGCCCACGGCGGCTTCCATTTGTGCTTCGCCCACGGTTTCGCAGTTCACTTTGAGGGCGATCTTGGCCGCCTTGCCGGCGCCGCCGCCAGCGTAGTCGAAGTCGACTACGATCGTCGCCGCGCCGGCCGGGAGCCGCCCCTTGCCTTTCACGACCGTGTGGTCATCAAAGTAGTTGTAGTCGAAAACCGGCGTGCCTTCATCCAGGTAGAGCGCCAACCCGGCCGCGACGCCTCCGAATCCCACGATCACGCCTTCAGTTTTCGCGCCGTCGGTCGTCACCTGGGCCGTGAGCGTCCAGGAGTTGTTTTTCATGGGCGGCGCCGCAGGCTCAGCGATCCGCGTGGCGCCGGCGTAGTAGGTGTACGTGGATGAATCCGGATCCGAACCAGGAACCGGCGGCTTGGGCACGGCGGCGTGCAACGTCGACGCGACCAGGACGAGGCCGCTCGCGACAGCGCATAGTATGAAGCAATTGAATTTTGACATAGTGATCGACCTTGAGTCGTGATTGGCGTCGACCGGCGACGGCATGGCGCCGTCAGTTCAGTTCAATCGTGACGGCTTTCAGCGTGCCGCTGAACTCAAACGGCATCTGGTCGGCGTAATCCTCGGACACCGGCGTGCCCGTGTCGAAGCCGATGTCGAACGTTTCGTCGAGCGTCACGCGATTGGGGATGCTCTTTTCGACGCGCCCCTTGCCAATCTGCTTCTCGTTGGCGAACAGCGTCACGTCAGCCCCGGCGAACGGCTTGTCGGAGTCCGATTTGTAAACGGCGCGCACCTCCACCTCGCCTGTCGGCAGCGTCTCGTCGGAGGCGATCGAGAACCGTTCGACGCCCGCCAGGTTGTAGCTGTAGACGAGCTTGCCGTCCTTGACGAACAGGCCGAACCCTGCAAAGCGGCCGCCCTGGGTGAGCAGCACGCCGGCGGCGCCGCTCTCGGGGATAGTCACCTTGGCCGTGATCGTATGGCTCTTGTGCTTCAGGTCGGGAGCGGCGCCTTCGGGAAGTCGCAGCAGGTTGGGATACGTGAACTTCGTGCGCCCCTGCGTCAAGCTTGGGCGGTTGTCGACGTTGAGCCGCTCGGTCTTGCGATCGTCCAGCGGCAGCACGTTGTACTTGGCCGCCTCGGCGAAGAAGAGTTTCACCAGCTCGGCGAGTTTCTCGGGGTTTTCCTTCACCAAGTCGGTGGCCTGCGTGAAGTCCTCGTCGACGTGATACAACTCCCACGGCATGTCGAGCAGGTCGCCCGGCTCGTTCTCGCTGAGCCAGGGGACGCCACGGATGGCGCTGGCCATCCAGCCGTCGTGGTAAATGCCCTGGTTGCCGAGCATTTCGAAGTATTGCGTCGTACGGCGGTCGGGCGCGTCGGCGTCGTCAAACGCGTAGACCATGCTGACGCCCTCGATCGGCTTCTGGGCGATTCCGTTGAACATCGCGGGGGCCTCGACGCCCACGATCTCCAGTATCGTGGGCGCCAGGTCGATCACGTGGTGGAATTGGCTGCGGATTTCACCGCGGGCCTTGATCCCCTTGGGCCACGAAATGGCCAACCCGTTGCGGGTTCCGCCGAAGTGGCTGGCGATTTGCTTGGTCCACTGAAACGGCGTGTCCATCGCCCACGCCCAGCCGGCGGGGAAATGGTTGTAGTGCTTGTCGCTGCCCAAGGAGTCAAAGGCTGCGAGCTTCGCGTCGAGCGGCTCGGGAATGGCGTTGAAGAACGTCATCTCGTTGAGCAGCCCGGTGAGCCCCCCCTCGGCGCTCGAACCGTTGTCGCCGGCCAGGTAGATGACAATCGTGTTGTCGGTTTCGCCCATCTCCTCCACCGTGTCGAGCAGTCGGCCCACCTCGTGGTCGGTGTGAGCCGTGAATGCCGCGAATACGGCCATCATGCGCGCGTAAACTTTGCGCTGATCAGCAGGCAGCGAATCCCACGCCGGCAGCGATTCGGGCCGCGGCGTCAGCTTGGCGTCCTGCGGGATGATCCCCAGCTTTTTCTGACGGGCGAACGTTTCCTCGCGGTACTTGTCCCAGCCCATGTCGAATTTGCCTTCGAACTTTTTGATCCACTCCTCGGGCACCTGATGCGGAGCGTGCGTCGCGCCGGTGGCGAAGTACACGAAGAACGGCCGCTGCGGCGCGACCGCCTTGCTGGCCCGCATCATGCGAATCGCATGGTCGGCGATGTCGGTCGTGAAGTGGTAGGGCGAACCGTCTTCGTTGGTCGCCGGCGGTTCGAGCCGCTTCTTGTTCTCCACCAGCGCGGGGTGGAACTGGTCGGTATCGCCGCCGACGAAACCGTAGAAGTAGTCAAAACCCAGCCCGTCGGCCCAGCGATCGAACGGCCCGACCATGCTGGTTTCCCAGTCGGGGACGTTGTGGTTCTTGCCGAACCACGCGTTCATGTAGCCGTATTCCCGCAGCACCTCGGCGAACGTGGCGGCCGTGGGCGGGATGATTCCCGAGTAGCCGGGGAACCCGGTGCCCGCCTCGCCGATCACGCCAGTGGCGACCGAGTGGTGATTGCGCCCCGTGAGCAGCGCGGCCCGCGTCGGCGAGCAAAGCGCCGTGGTGTGAAATCGATTGAACCGAATGCCGGCATTGGCCACGCGATCGAGCGCGGGCGTGGGGATGGCGCCGCCAAAGGTGCTGCACTGGCCGAAGCCGCAGTCGTCGATGAGCACCAGCAGAATATTGGGCGCGTCCTTCACGCCAAAGTTGGCGGGGGTTTGCAGCTTCGGCTTGACCGCCGTGGAGTCCTTGTAAGTGAGACCGATCTTGCCGGCGAACGGCGGTTCGGGCCGCGGCAGGACTTCGTCGGCGCGGGAGACAACGCTGAAAAAGCTCACCAACAACAAAGCCGCAATCGTGCAGATGGGCAATGGCCGTGGCGCGCGCGAGTGATGCGTCATGGGGGAGATATCCTTCACTTCTGGCAAGAGAGAGCGAAAAGAGCTATTTGAGTTCGACGAGCACGTTTTCAATCGTACCTCTCAATTCGAAAGGCCGGCGATCGTAGTAATCAAGCGATACGGGCGAACCCAGGTCGATGCCGACGTCAAAGGTTTCACTTGCCGTAAAGGCGGCAGGAACCGTCCGGGGCACGTCGGCGCGGGCGACTTCGGCGCCGTCGACGCTCAGCACGACCTCGGCCGGGCCGCCCGGTTTGGCAATGGTCGTGTCAACCACGATCCGATGCTCTCCGGGCATCAGTGGTATCTCACTGGCGACGTCGGTGCGCTCGATAATGAGCATGTTGTATTCGTACTTCAGTCGCCCCTGATCCAGGAACAACGTGACGCCGCCAGAGTTGCCGCCCAAGGCGTAGAGGACGCCGCTGGCGCCCTCGTCGACTTGCACGTCTACCGTCACGCGGGTCGATTGGCGGCCCAGGCCGGGCGCCGTGAATTCCGGCATGCGGCGCGTCTTGGCATTGAACGTCCACTTCGTGTACGGCGTCTGGACGCGATCCTCCGGGTGGAGCCGCAGCCAATTCCCCGCGCCGATCGGGAACGCCTTGTTCTCTGCGGCCAGCTTGAGAAAGTCGGCCTTCATCGACGCCAGTTTGTCGGGCTGAGCGGCGGCCAAGTCGTTGGCCTGCGAGAAATCGCGGCGCAAGTCGTACAGTTCCCACTCGTCGGTCGCCGAATCCCAATTCGAGATGCGGGCCACCGAAGCTGGCGTATCCCAGGGAATCAACGGACCGAACGTGCAGGCGAGCCAACCGTCCTGTAAGATCGCCCGGCTGCCGTTGTTGTCAAAAAACTGCGTCTGCTTGTGCGACTTGGCCGTCGCATCGTCGAACGTGTAGGCGAAGCTCACCCCGTCGATCGGAATTTGTTCTTGCCCATTCACTATTTGCGGCGGAGTGATGTCCAGCAATTCGTAGATCGTGGGCGCCACGTCGACGACGTGATGAAACTGCGACCGCATGCGCGCATCAGGGTGAATGCGTTTGGGCCACGAAATCACCATCGGATTGCGCGTGCCTCCGAAATACGCCCCCAGCAGCTTGGTCCCCTTAAACGGAGTGCCCCCGGCCCACGCCCAGCCGGCGTGATACATGTTATCGGTCTTCGGCGAGCCCAACACGGGCAAGCCGCCAATCTGCTCGAGCGCGACTAGTTGCTGCTCCACCGTGTTGGGGATGTTGTTTTGCGCCAACAGTTCGCTGATCGAGCCGTGCTGGCCTTCGGCGCTCGATCCGTTATCGCCCCAGATGTAGATGATGAGCGTGTTGTCCCGCAGGCCGCGCTCTTGGAGCCCGTCGACCAGGCGGCCCACTTGACGGTCGGTATGCTCGACGAAGCCGGCGAAGATCTCCATCAGCCGCGTCTGAAACTCACGCTGATCGGCGGGGATCTTGTCCCACGCCTCCAGCGTCTTGTCGCGCGGCGTAAGTTTTGTGCCCGCCGGGATGACGCCCATTTCCATTTGTCGTTTGTAGACGCGTTCACGGTAGGCGTCCCAGCCATCGTCAAACTTGCCGTCGTATTTGTCGGCCCACTCGGGGAAGATATGGTGCGGCCCATGCGCTGCCCCCGGCGCCCAGTACATGAAGAACGGCGCATCGGGCGCGTAGGCCTGACGGTTGTCGATCCATGTGAGCGCACGCTCGACCATGTCCTCGGTGAGGTGGTACTTCGGGTCGTCGTGGGGAGGCTCGACGAAATTGAGATTCTCGACCAGCCGCGGCTCCCACTGCGAGGTCTCGCCTGCGAGAAAGCCGTAGAAGTACTCGAATCCATAGCCAGTCGGCCAGCGGTCCTTGGGGCCGATCGCCGTCGTTTCGGTGGCGGGCGTGTTGTGCCATTTGCCAAACGCGGCGGTGCGGTAGCCGTAGTTGCGCAGCACCTCGGCCACGGTGGCGGCCGTCTTTGGGATGACGCCCGTGTAGCCGTCGAACGCGACGGCCCGCTCAGCGATCGTCCCCGAGCCGACGCGGGTGTGGTTGCGCCCGGTGAGGAGCGCGGCCCGCGTGGGCGAGCAAATCGACGTGGTGTGAAACGCGTTGTACCGGAGCCCCTGGTCGGCCAGCCGAGTCAGGGTCGGTGTATGCACCTCGCCGCCAAACGTCTCTGCCACGCCGAACCCCACGTCATCAATCAACACGATGAGAATGTTCGGTGCGTCGGCCGGCAATCGCTGCGGCTGCTTGGGCCACTTCATCGTCGAATCTTGCAGTCGCGGCTTGGCGACCCCGGGCATCGGCGTGGGCGGGAAGGGCAGCATGGAGCCGTCCGCTGACTGGTCCGCAGCCCGAGCTGCGGTTGCAAACAGAGTCGCCACGGACAACGCAGCGACAGCCAAGGAATGATGCGACCAATGCATGTTCAGTCTTCTCCGCGCGATTGCACGCAAGGCAATGTGTGATCAGAAGAGGTACTTCAGCCAACTCTGCATCCGCAGCACGACCATCGCTGGGATGCCGGCCACGGGGACGTTGTCGGTGTAGATGGCCGCGGCGCCGGCGGCGCCGGGCGGCAGACGCAACTCGGCGGCGTCATCCAGACGAATCCGCACCGCGAACTTTGTCGGCGGCCCGCTGCCGACGTTTTCCGGCAGATCGCCGCTGGGCGTCAATTGGCCCGCGCCCGACGCCTCGATCACATTGAGCACGCGACCCTTGAAGACGCAGCCGGGGTAGGCGTTGAGCACAACCTCGGCGTATTGCTCGGGCTTGACCAGCAGGATGTTCTTTTGCCCGATCATCGCCACGACCACGCCGCGCTGGTCTTCTTTGCGTTCCGGCAGAAACGTCATGACAGACGTGGCGCCGGGGCCGCCCACAAGGGCGCCGGGCTCCAACTGCAGGTTGGTCACATACCCGTCGCTGGGCGCTCGCACGACCGTTTGGTCCAGATCGTATTGGGCGTCCGCCAGCGCCGCGGTCGCTTGGGCGAGTTTGGCCTTCGCCGCCTCCACGGATAATTCACCCTGTCGCACGCCAATGGTCGCCTGATCGAGCGCCGCGGCCGCCTGTTCGTAGCGCGTGAGCGTCGCCTCGTACTTCTCGCGGCTCACGGCGCCGGTCTCGATGAGCTGCTCCTCGCGGTCGCGCTCGGCCGCCATGAAGGCCAGGTCGCTGGTCGCCCGTTTGAGCATCGACTGGGCCGCCTCGACCGACGCCTCGGCAACTTGCACGCCCTGCTTGGCCTCGGCCTCGGTCGCGGTCAGTCGGTCGACGGCGAGTTGAAACGGCGCCGGATCCACCTTAAACAGCACATCGCCCGCCTTGATCGGCGTGTTGGGCTCGACAGGCGCCTCGGTCACGCGGCCAGCCTGTTTCATTTGCGGGACAATCGCCACGGTCCGCTGGAGCACCAGCACCTGCTGCGTGAAGGGGTGGTAGTACTGGGCGCAGAACAGAAACACAAGAATCAGCGCGGGGCCGAGCGAGGCTGCGACGATGGCAATTGGCAGCGACAGCCGCAGCAACCGCCACTTGGCAAAGACCAACCACAGCACGAGGCAATACAGGGCCCCCAGTAGCCACATCATGTTCGCGCACCCCCGGGCGGGTGGCTTTCGCCAAGGCGCTTGACGCGTGCTTCCAGTGCGGCGAGTCGGGCGGTCAGCGCGTCGATGTCGGGCGTCACGGCAGGGGCGGCATGCGCCGTCAAGTCAGCGTGCTCCGCCGCGCCGTTGAGCGAGCGATACAGCCAGACGACAAACAGGCAGGTCAGTACAGCGGGAATCATCGGGCGACTCCTGTGCGGCGCTCCGCAGCGGTCACGGCGGACTCCAACCGATCCAGGTGCGCAGCCACTGACTGCGGGTCGTGTGCGTTGACGGGGCCGCGACGTGCGGGCCGCCAGTACGCCCAGACGAGGGCGACCACCCAGCCCACGCCGGTGAGCAGTCCCAACCATCCGCACACGTTGACCGCTTCGGCCTGCGGATGTCGCCGCGCCGCGGCAATCCGCCCCGGCAGCGCCGCCAGCACGACCACGACGCCAATCCCCGCCGCCGCCAGGGCGAACAGCAGCACCAACGCCAACGCATGCAGCGCGGGACCGAGCGATTCGAAAGGGTATTCCATAAGTAGGTTCCGCTTTGCGATGCCTGCCAAAGCAGTGCGCCCGCTGCTATTCAGCCGGCAGAACTGGTTTCTCGCGAGGCAGGCCGCCATCGTCGATATCGAATCCCGGATCGAGCAAGGTCTGACCTTGAGCGCCCAAGAACTGAGGTTGGGCGCGGAGCCACTCGGCGGGCTTTTGCTGCTTCGCATACGCTATCAAGCGAGATTCAAGATCGGCGACAATGTCGGGGTGCGCCGCCGCGACATCCGTTTGCTCGCCACGATCGGTCCGCAGGTTGTAAAGTTCAGTCGCTCCAGGCAACGTCGCCCGCTTCACAAGCTTCCAGTCCCCCTTGCGAATCGCGCCGCGGATCGGTTCCACCTGATTGAGAATGTCGTCATGGGGCGAGGGCGAGCCCTGCGACAGCGCGGCCCACGCGTCGCGTCCGTCGAAGGGATGATCCGAGTCGCCGTGGCCATCGGCCAACGCGAGTACAGTGGGCATGACGTCGACCATGTGCAGCGGCTCGTCGACGACCCTCGGGGCGAGTTTGCCGGGCCAATTGAAGAAGGCCGGAACGCGGACGCCCCCTTCGTAGATTGTTCCCTTGCCGCCGCGGAGCGTGCCGTTGGAGGCGGGCGGTTTGGCTCCCAATTCCACGCCGCCGCTTTCGCTCCGCTCTTCCTCGCTGCGCGCTCCGGTGGCAAACAGCGCGTTGGTCGCGCCTCCGTTGTCGCTGGCAAAGGCGATCAGCGTATTCTCGCGCAGCCCCTTTGCTTCCAGGGCATCAACGATCCGGCCGATCTGGTCGTCAAGACACGTGATCATGGCCGCGTATTCCCGGCGAATCGGGTCGGACACGCTGGCGTACCGATCGAGATAGTCCTGGGGCGCTTGATAGGGCGCGTGCGGCGCCAGCGAGGCGAAGTAGAGAAAGAACGGCGTCTGGGCGTCTTGCTCTCCGATCAGCTTGACCGCTTCGTCGCCAATCAGTTGGGTGTAATAGCCGTCCTCTCGGAGGAACTCGCCGTTGCGCTGCCAATCGACCACCCCGCCCCGTTCGCGGGTGAAATAGTCGACCTCGCCCACCACGTTGCCGTAGAAATGGTCGAAGCCGCGATTCTGTGGCCAGTACTTTCGATCGGCGTGCCCGAGATGCCATTTGCCGACCATCAATGTTCGATAGCCAGCGTCGCGCAGCGCCTGTGGCAGCGTTCGCTCGTCGGTCGGCAAGCCGTACGTGTGGCTGGGGAAGATCACTAGCGTTTGCAGTCCGTGCCGCATGGGATAGCGGCCCGTCATCAGCGCGGCGCGCGACGGCGTGCAGACGGGCTGTCCATAGAATGATTCACAGCGCACACCCTCGGTTGCCAGCGCGTCGATACGAGGCGTATCGACGTCGCCCCCATGGTAGCCGACGTCGGCGTACCCCAGGTCATCGGCCATGATGAACACGACGTTGGGCGGTTGGGCAGCGATGGATCGCCCGGCAATCGTCAACAGAAGCAAGACGAAGAGAGCTGCGTGCGCTGGAATGCTCCGAAGACTCATCGCGTGGTTCCGGGAAAAGGGAACGCGCGGCCGGGGGAAATTCCCCGGCCGCGCGATTCGAATCACTCCGAGTCGCGTCCGCCGCCTAGTGCGAGCCGCCGCCCTCTTGCAACTTGGCCATCACCTCGTCCAGGTTGAAGCTGGCGGCCTTTTGCCGCGGCGGATATTCCTGGAACGACGCGAGGAACTTGCCGACGTAGTCCTGCGCCGGCACCAGCAGGAACGCGTGGTCGAGCAGCCAGTCATAGTACGTGTTCGACGTCACGTCGGCCCGCTCGTACGGGTCGGTCCGCAGATTGAGAATCTTCGGGAGTCGCAGACTGACGAAGGGCTCGGCCCAAATCTGCAGCGTGCCGGGCACCCGTTGCTCCAGAAACACGAGCTTCCAATTGTCGTACCGCAGGGCGGTGAGCTGCGCGTCGTCGTTGCAGTACAGGAACGACTCCCTCGGCGACTCGTCCTCTTCGCCTGTGAGGTAGGGCAGGAAATTGAAGCCGTCGAGGTGGACCTTGTAAGTCTGGTCGCCGACTTTGTATCCGTCGAGCAGCTTCTCTTTGACTTGGTCGTCGCCAGCGACAGCCAGCAGCGTGGGCAGCCAATCGAGATGCGCGATAATGTCGTTGCTGACGCTGCCCGGCTTGATCTTGCCCGGCCAGCGCACCATGCACGGCACGCGGTAGGCGCCTTCCCAGTTGGAGTTCTTTTCATTGCGGAACGGCGTCATGCCGCCGTCGGGCCAGGTGTTCATATGCGGCCCGTTGTCGGTGCTGTACATCACGAACGTATTGTCGGCGATGCCGGCCTTTTCGATCGCCGCCAGCACCGTGCCAACATTCTTGTCGTGGTCGATCATCGTGTCGTGATAGGGGCTCTGCCACCGCCCTGATTGCCCGACGCTATCGGGTTTCGGATGCGTACGGAAATGCATATGGGAAAAGTTGACCCACAGGAAGAACGGCTTGTCCGCCTTGGCTTCGCGTGCGATGTAATCAGCCGCGCGTTGGGCCACGTCATCGTCGATCGTCTCCATCCGCTTTTTCGTCAAGGGGCCCGTGTCTTTGATCGTTTGCTTGCCGACACGGCCAAAGCGCGGATCAACGGTGTCGTCAGCGGCGGCGGTCGCCTTGCAGTCGAGCACCCCGCGCGGTCCGTACTTGGCCTTAAACGCGGGATCCTTGGGATAGTCCGGCAGCTCCGGTTCCTCCTCGGCGTTGAGGTGGTACAGTTTCCCGAAGAACTCGTCGAAGCCGTGCATCGTCGGCAGGTACTCGTCAC